>NZ_DATFMA010000066.1:0-10706 GCF_035267225.1 Ornithinimicrobium sp. | reverse complement strand
CGCCTTGTCCGGCCCACCGCTGAAGCTGGCCGCCGACGCGACGATGACGACGTCGCCAGCGCCGGCCTCGATCATCGGCGGCAGGTCGGCACGCACCGTGATGACGGTGCCGGTGAAGTTGGTGTCGACCATGGTGCGGATCTCGTCGTCGCTACCGTCCATGACCGAGCCGTAGAACCCGATGCCGGTGTTCGCCACCACCGTGTCCAGCCGGCCCCACGTGTCCAACGCCGCCTGCACCAAGCGGGCGTTGTCGTCCGGGTTCCGCACGTCCATCTCGACCGGCACGACCCGGTCGGTGCCCAGCTCCTCGGCGAGCTCGGTGAGCCGCTCGAGACGCCGCGCGCCCACGACCACGTTCGCGCCTGCCGCGACCAAGGCTTCGGTGGTGGCACGGCCGATGCCGGAGGAGGCTCCGGTCACGGCGACGACGGTTCCAGTGAGGTCACGGGGCTGCATGAGCGTCATGCCGACGAGGCTAGCCAACGGCGCCCCATGACGCGCGGCGGTGCCGTGGGCCGCGTCAGGCTGACCGGGCCCACGCGGCATACAGGGGGTCGCGGCCCGGTCGAGGAGCGGTCCGCAACGCGGTCTCCACACGCTCGAAGCCTGCCTGCTCCAGGTAGGCCCGGACGATCGCCACCCGCCCCCGCTCGTCGGTCGCGAGCCACCCGCGCACTGCCTTGGTGGGGAAGCAGCGGTTGCTGAAGGTGATCGCCACGACACCCCCGGGGGCCAGCACCCGCGCCACCTCGCGCAGCACCGCGACCGGACGCACCAGGTAGTCGATCGACACGCAGCAGACCACCGCATCGAACGAGGCATCGTCGAACGGTAGGCGCGTCTCGACGTTGAGATCCTGCAGGACGACCCGGTCGGCCAGGGGGTTCGCCCGCAGCTCGACCTCGTTCATCCCCAGGACGACCAGACCCCCGGCCGGCTTGCGCGGCAGGTGCGACACCCACGACGACATCAGGTCCAGGACCCTGCCCTCGGGCACCCCCAGCTCGTCGTACAGCTCGGTCACCGCCGCGATCGCACTGTCGTCGATGTGGGTGACCAGCCGCGGAGGGCCGTAGAAGTCGGCGTCGTCGCTCTCGTCCTGTCGGTAGAAGAAGCCGGGTGGCCAGTCCTGTGATGCCATCGCTGCATCCTGCCTCAGCGCAACTTCCGGCGATCCATCGACCTGCTCCTTCAAGGATTGAACCTGAGGCGGACAACCTCAACCGTGTCGAGCTGCATCAGCTGGGTGACGAGCGCCGGTGGACTCGCTGGAGCGGCGGGCCGGGATCGGGCGCTCATACAGAACGTTGACGGGGGTGAGGGCGAGGGGCGTGCTGTCGAGTGGGGTCAAAAGCGGTGGCTTCGGCTTGCTCTTGTCGTCCTACAGTCGTTGTAGAGCGTCTCGGGAGACCGATAGCCGTGACATCTCTCGCATCAACAAGGCCAACCTTTGGGCGTTATCGGCTGACTCGCCTTCGGCGTACGCGCGCGCCCGCAACAGATCCACCTCTCCGGCCGCCCACTCCTGGCATATATGGACGACGTCATCGCCATGCTCGCGCCACGTCGCGGCGGCTAGCTCCAGCTGATCGGCGTGCTCCTGCGCCGTGGCTAGACTCCCTCGGTACTCGTTCAAGAGGAGTGTCTTTGCTCGGTCCGCGACCTTACCGTTGCGGTGCAGCTCCTCGACTCGTTGCATGCGAAGCCGGATGTCGACCAGCGTGGCCCTGATCTCGTTGACCGCGTCGATGAGTCGCGGCAGCCACACTGATGCGGCAACACGGAGCTGGACGAGAACGGCGTCTGACTCTGACATCTCCTCAAGCTCAACGAGCAAAGTCGAGATGTGCAGGTCCAGAAGCACTTCAAGCAGGCTGACCGCTTCACGGAGCTCATCTACGTGAGTGGGTAAAGAGGCGACCTGATCGGTCAGCTCCATCAGTGGTCGAGTTGCCCAACCGACCAACCCACCGGCGGTCGGGCGGATGCGTTCGCTGATGCCGCTCACGCCCTGCTTGGCTTCACTGATGAAGTCTTTGCCTTGTGCAACAACGCGACTCCTCATGCTGCGTAGCGGGGCCTCCGCTTTGGGGCTGAAGCGGGCCATTGCTGCGGGTGGATCATCGGCGGTGTGGTGATCAACTACTCCAGAATCGTCGATGAAGACGTCGGTGCGCTCGCGGGGGGCGGGGGGAATGACAGGTGCGGCCATCCCTAAGTCAGGGTCACCATCCGCGGTGCCTACGTCGGGTACGTCTGAAGCTGCGACCCGCACAGCCTCGACAACAGCGCCTAGGTGCTCCACGGTGTCGAGCACCGCCTTCCAGGAGGAAGTCTCGACTCGCAATGAGGTCAGCTCTCGGACGCGGGCGGCCGTCGGGGTCCCAAACCCTCCGGCATCGAGGTTCGTCTCAGGGGTCGCTGTGGTCTCCTCCAGGTGAGCGATGAAGGCGTCGAACTGATCTGAGCATGAGTCGACAAAGTCGATCCACGCCTCCAAACCCATGCTTGTCGATGTCTGCAGATACTGGCTAGCCATTGTTGAGACCACCTTCATTGCAGCGCTGGCAGGCAGGCCCGCCAATCCGTAGTTCCCCCATCCGGACTCAGGCGCGACGAACACCTGCAGCGCACCGCCCACTGAGGCTACGGTGCGCAGGACATCCCGGCACTCGTCCACCACCACTTGGCCGGAGTGCCGCACGGCCAACTCCAAGGGTCGCTGACCGGTCGCGGGTGCTAGCTTCGGCAATGATGTATAGGCATCCATGAGCTTTGCTGTCATGGCCGCATCGTGGTCAACCAAATCATCGGCATGGCCCTGGCTGGATTCGCCCACCATGCCTGGCAAGTGTATGCCTATGCCCGCATGTCGGGATCTCTTGCCCAGTTACTCAAAGGCCGTATGGCGACTACTCAAGTCGTGACGAGACGAAGCTCCGAGACCACCGCTCGTCCGAGTCTGAGCCGGCGTCATTGCGCGATGTGAGGTCGCTCCGCCCGCGACGATCAGTCGAAGCACGAGCGTCGCTCGCAGCCGCACGGAAGGCAAGGGACACCCACAGAAGGGCCTGCCGGCGCCCCAAACCGCGCCTCAACCGGCTCCCCAAGCCAGCGCCCGAACCATCTCCAGAGGCCCTTCGTCCAAGGCGGGCTGCACGGGCTATCGCCTATGTCGGCGGGTCGCGCATCGAGGATGAAGGTCCTAGTGACACACCGATTGACTGCGAGACTCCACAGCCCCTCGTGCCTTGATTCAGGGCCGTTCTCGTGCTGATGACCTCGGGCGGTCGCGTGAGGTTCACCGCGCCTGATGAACGACCTGGAGATCGGTGAGACCCGCAAGACCCCAGGGCCCGTTCGCCGACCCGATTCCGCTCCATTTGTGTCCACCGAGTCACCCACGCTCATCGCGCCTACCTTCTCGCTGAGCACGTCGACGACCTCGTCGGGCAGGGTCTGGGGCACGTAGAGACGCTTCACGCCTCGGTCCACCTGGCGGCGCGTTGACGATCGGCGCAGCGTTGTTGATGATGGGGGCGAGGGGAGTACCTCGCTCTCGATGCGTCGTCATCTCGGTCGGCTGTGCCCGACTCGGCGCATCGGCCACCTCGGACTCAGCGCCTCGGTCGCCTGGGATTCCGAGTGGTGGGGGAGACCTCCGATCGCTCGGCGACCGCCGGGCACACGGAGGTACCGATGGGCGACCTGCCCTGGCTGCCGCACGATGAGTTCGCCACCTCTCTCTCTGCGGTCGCCGGCCGTGCCGCGCTGTGCAACGGCAGTACTCTCAGACCCTCCCCGTCCCCCTGCAGTCAGGACTGACCCGTGGATGTCTCCCCCCTCGTCTGGGGTCTCACCATTGCCGGCATCGTCGGGCTTCTGCTCTTCGACTTCTACTTCCACGTGCGCAAAGCCCACGTGCCCACGCTGCGCGAGGCAGCGATCTGGTCGTCGCTGTACGTGGGCATCGCGCTGCTGTTCGGCCTCGGCGTGCTGGTCTTCGGCGGGGCCACGCCCGGGGCCGAGTACTTCGCCGGCTACGTCACGGAGAAGGCGCTCTCGGTCGACAACCTGTTCGTCTTCCTCATCATCATGGCCAGCTTCCGGGTCCCCCGGGAGGACCAGCAGAAGGTGCTGCTGTTCGGCATCGCCTTCGCTCTGGTGGCGCGCACCGGCTTCATCCTCCTTGGCGCCGCCCTCATCAACTCCTTCGCGTGGGTGTTCTACCTGTTCGGGCTCATCCTGATCCTGACCGCCGGCAACATGCTCAAGTCCGAGGACGAGGAGTCCGAGACCGCCGACAACATCGTGGTGCGGATCTCGCGCAAGGTCATCCACACCACTGACTACTACGACGGCGACCGGCTCTTCACCGTGCACAACGGCAAGCGGGCCATGACCCCGATGCTGCTGGTCATGGTGGCCATCGGTGGCACCGACATCCTGTTCGCCTTCGACTCGATCCCCGCCATCTTCGGGCTGACGCAGAACACCTACCTGGTCTTCACCGCCGTCGCGTTCTCGCTGCTCGGCCTGCGCCAGCTGTACTTCCTCATCGAGGGCCTGCTGGACCGGCTCATCTTCCTCTCCTACGGCCTGGCGATCATCCTCGCCTTCATCGGCGTGAAGCTGATCCTGCACGCCCTGCACGAGAACAACGTCGTCTTCATCAACGACGGCGAGCCGGTCCCGGTGACGGAGATCAGCACCGGTGTCTCTCTGAGCGTCATCCTCGGCGTGCTTCTCGTCACCGTGCTCGCCTCCCTGTACAGCCCGGCCGGCAAGGCGCGCACCGCGATCGGCAACGCCCGCCGCCATGCCACCGCCTACCTCGACTCCGAGTACACCAAGGACCCCGCCGAGCGGGAGCGGATCTACCGCCTGCTGCTCGCCGAGCGCGACCAGATCGTCGCGCTGGGGCCGAAGTACCGCCAGAAGGCACGCGACGAGGAGGAGCTGACGGAGCTGCTGCGCCGCGCGGAAGCCAGTCACGCTGACGCCGTCGACCGCGGCGAAGCCAAACCCGACGAAGGCACCCAGCTCCTGCCCCCGCGGCCCTGACCACCTGCCGACCCGGCCCGATCGGCACATCGGTGTCGGCGCTTCCACTTCGCCGATCCCAGCGGCAACGAGATGGGGGTCTGGTCGGAGCAGTGATCGTCTCGCCGCTGACCCAGGGTGCCCGGCCTCGGCCGCGGCGGACCGCCTGGTCAGCGGTCGGCGAGCGCGCTCAGGATGCGGCCGTGGTCGGGCTGGTCGTCCGTGCCGTGCACCACGACGGTGTCTGCGCCGGCCTCCTCGAGCGCCCGGATGCGGTCGAAGAGGTCCTGCGCAGACTCCTCGGGCCGGAACGGCGTGTAGAGCGCGACGTGGGCGTCACCGACGGTGACCCGGGCGGCCCGGACCGGCTCGGGGTCGGTGAGCTGGTCCAGCAGGACACCGTCGGTGAGCTCGGCGGCGAGAGCGATGGTCTTGGGTCCGCGCGCGCCGATCAGGAGCAGCGGCGGGGACACGGGCGGCCAGTCCAACCGGACGTGGTCCAGCTGCACGTACCGGCCCCGGACGGTGACCTCCTCACCGCGCAGCAAGGCGGCCACGGCTGCGGCGTGCTCCCTCAGCAACGTCATGGGGGAGTCGACTCCCTCGCCGACCTGCTCCATCCAGGGCCGGACCCCGTGGCCCAGGGTGACGGTGACCCGGCCGGGGAACATCCGGGCGAGCGTGGCGACCTCCATCGCCGTGAGCGCGGGGTTGCGCAGCGGGACGGGGAGCAGACCGATCCCGACCGTGAGGTCACGGGACCAGGCGAGCGCGGCCGCCGCCGCGCTCACGCCGCCCTCGGCGAAGCAGTCCTCCCACAGCCACAGCTGGGAGACCCCGGCGTACTCGGCTTCGGTCACCGCGGCGCGCAACACCTCCGGTGGCAGCTGCGGCCTGACGATGACGCCGACGTCGACCATGTGGCCTCATGCTGCCACCCCGTGAGGTGCACCCGCGAGCGGCGGAGCTCCAGCACGGACGCCAGCGAACCGCCGGGTCAGCGAGCGCTGCGCTGACGCAGCACGACGACGGCGGCCACGACCAGTGCAAGGCTGCCGACGAAGAGGGCCAAGGGGCCGCCGACGGTGTCGCCGAAGAGCTCGAGCACCAGCTGCGGCGCGAACACGGCGATACCGATGCCGCCGAGGACCGCGGGGGACGTGCGGCCCTGCACGATTCCGACCGCCAGCACCATGCCCGCGATGCCCAGCCCCACGAGGGGCGCCGCGACGGGCAAGGCCGCGAACGCCAGCGTCTGGATGCCCGCACCGAGGATGAGCAGCCCCGGGATCTCGAACGCAGCGCGCGGTCGTGCCACTCCTGCCCACCCCAGCACCGTCCAGACCAGGCCGATCCCCGCCAGCGTCCAGCCCGCCGTCACCTCGTCGTCGGCCCAGCCTGCAGCCGCCTCGGCGGCGAGCACTGTGGTCACCAGCGCTGCCACCGCGGCGAGCGCGGTGGGCCAGCTGGGACGACCGAGATGGATCGGGACCACGACGACGAGGGCGGCCGCGCCGGCGAGCATGGTGGTCGACTCCTGGCCGATCGACGTGAGCTCGGTCAGCCCGACCCCCACCGTCAGCGCGACGCCGACGACCGCCAAGGCCGCGAGCAGCGAGCGCAGCCGTGCCACCGGTGGGCTCTCCGACCGGGCGAGCGCCGCTGCGCCACCCCCCACCGCGAGCGTGCCGCCCGCAGCCGTGAGCGTCCTGGCGATACCACCGAGCTCGAACCACAGCTCGGAGAAGAGCGCGAACCCCGCACCGAAGGCGAGCGCCGCACCGAGGTAGGCCAGCCCCTCGGCGACCAGCCCGCCGCGACCGCCCGCCCCGTCCGCGCGACCCGCCGCCGCCGCATCGGCCGGCGCCCTCTCGCCCTCGAACTGGTGGATGGCCGCGACGGTGCGCTCGTCGATGAGCCCGGCACGATGCCACCGGGCCACGGCCTCCTCGACCCTGTCCTCCACCACCGCTCCCCTCTGACCGCTCCACACGACCGTCGCCTGTCCCCGATTATCCGCCCTGCGGACAGCGGTGAACGAGGCTCTCCCCGGCATGACCAGGCGAACAACGCCGGGCGAGGTCGGCCGGTGCCATGCTGCAGGGATGACCGAGCCGTTCGTCGACATGCTGCGCGGAGGCCACCCGAACTCGCTGGGCAGGACCGGTGAGGTGGTTGAGCTCGTGCTGGCCGAGCCCGCGCGGCTACCGGAGCTGTTCGCGGGCATCGATGACCCCGACCCGGTCGTGCGCCTCCGGGTGGGCGACGCGCTGGAGAAGGTCTGCCGCGAGCAGCCCGACTGGTTCGTGCCCGACGTCGAGCGACTGCTGGGCGACCTCGGTCAGATCGAGCAGCCCTCCGTGCAGTGGCACGTCGCGCAGATGCTGCAGCACCTACGCGGTGGCCTCTCCGATGACCAGGTGCAACGGTCCACCGAGCTGCTGCAGCGGAACCTCACGACCTCCTCGGACTGGATCGTGCTGAACGTGACCATGGACATCCTCGTCGGCTGGGCGGAGGGCGATGCCGACCTCGCCACCTGGCTCGTGCCTGAGCTGGAGCGACTGCAGCACGACCCGCGCCCGTCCGTCGCCAAGCGGGCCGTCAGGCGCCGAGACGAGCTGCGAGGCTGACCGTCGCCCGCGGGCACCTCGGTCTGCTCCTAGGCTGGTCACCGGCCAGGGCTGCGCGGGGAGGGGTGAGGGCGTGAGCAAGCGCAATGTCGGTCTCCTGCTGGCGGCTGTGCTCGCCGCGAGCGCTGCCTGTCAGAGCGAAGAACCAGACGACCACGACGGCTCCGGCGAGGGTCAGGCTCCCCGGAGCACACTCACCGCCGAGCTCACCACGATCGCCGAGCAGGATGGCCTGCCCGGCTTCGCGGTCGCGGTGGTGAACCCGGATGGCACCATCGACTCAGCGGCAGTGGGCGAGGCCGACATCGACGCGGGCGAGCCCGTCACCACGGACACGCTCTTCCACATCGGCTCAACGCACAAGGCGGTCACCGCCCTGCTCGTCGCCACCCTGGTCGACGACGGTGTGCTCGACTGGGACGACTCGGTGGCGGATCTGGTCGAGGCCGATCTCGACCCCGACATCACGATGCGTCACCTGCTCACCATGACCAGCGGGCTCCCCGCGGCGGCGGAGGACGCACTGCCGGAGGCGGTGCGGCGGCAGCCTTCGATCGACGACGCTGTCTTCTCGGCGTTCAGCTCCGCCGAGCCGCTGGGCCCGCCGGGCGAGGTGTTCGAGTACAGCAACGTCTCCACCGCCGTGGCGGGGTATGCCGCAGCAGCCGCGGGGGACCCGGACGCCGTCGACCTGCACCAGGCATACCTCGACCAGATACGGGAGCGAGTGCTCGACCCGCTGCAGATGACCGACTCCGCGATGCTCGCCTCGCAGGCGCGGGCTACCGGTGACCTGGCCCGGTCCTACGAGATGGACGGCGACGAGCCCGTCGAGCTCGCGAGCGAGGACACCGACCTGGATCTGCTGGCCCCCGCGGGGTCGCTGAAGTCGTCGGCCGACGACATGGCCAGGTTCCTCGCCGTTCTGCTCCATGGGGGTCAGACGCCCGACGGCACCCAGATCGTTTCGCCGGAGGCGATCGCCACCATGTGGGCGCCCGAGATCGACGGCTACGCCATGGGGTGGGAAACCGGCTCGGTGGACGGGGTGGACTACCTGTCACACGACGGCAGCTACGACGGGTTCCTCAGCCTGCTCATGGTGGTTCCTGACCGGCAGGTCGCGCTGGTGCTGTTGACCAACTCCGAGTCGGCCGGGGGCGATCTCGTGTCGTCGGCACCGGCGCTCTTCGTCGAGACCACCGGCTAGGAGGGCGCTAGGCGCGCGGCCACAGTCGTTTGACTGAGGCCTTACCAGGCTGCCGGCACGATCATCGCCGCTCAGCGGGTTTCTGCGTGCAGGTACTACCTGGTTCCCTCTTGATCGAACTATCACGAGAGATCTCGTTTTCCCTGAGGAGGCCTCGGCGCGACGTCTTCACGGGCGGGATCCCTTCTGCAATTCTGGTCCAATGCCGCTGCCCACCTCGACACGACTCTTGGCCCGAAATCCGCCCTCAGAAATGCCATCCGCAGTCGGCGAAGAACTGGTCGGCCTGCGAGCCGAGCTGGACCGGGTCGTTCCGGCGAAGAACAGCACCAACCTGCTCATCGGTACCTGGAACGTGCGAGCTCTCGGCGGCTACACCCAACGGTGGACGGCGCGCAGCAAAGACAGCCCCAAACGTGACTGGCGCTCCATGGCTTGCATCGCGGAAGTGTTTTCCCGCTTCGACGTCACTGCCGTTCAGGAAACCCGGCGCGACACCAGCGCTATGCTGGCCATCCTCTCCCTGCTCGGCCCGAAGTACCGCATCATCATCTCCGACGTCACCGAAGGGGACAAAGGAAATAGCGAACGCCTCGCCTACGTCTACGACTCGACACGCGTTCAACCGTCGGGCTTGGTAGGAGAGATCGTCCTTCCTTCCATGAAGGGCTCACCAGTGCGACAGTTTGCCCGGACGCCGTACGCCGCCGGTTTCGTGCGCAACAACGTGGAGTTCATCCTCACTACTGTGCACGTGCTCTGGGGAAAGGCGCCCGCGGAGCGCTTGCCCGAACTGGCCGCCTTCGCCCAGTGGATGCGCGCATGGGCCGACCGCCCCCAGGAGTGGAACCACAACTTGCTGGTCCTCGGCGACTTCAACATCGACCGGCACGAGGACCCGCTGTGGCAGGAGTTCTTCAGCACCGGCCTGTACCCACCCGCCGTGCTCCACGATGTGAGACGGACCATTTTCGACAACAATCGCAACCGGCACTACTACGACCAGATCTCGTGGTTCAGCCCGACCGGAGCCGACGGGAAGACCGAGTCCAGACTGGACGGGCTCACCTTCGATGAGGTCGGTGGCAATATCGACTTCGTCCCGCATGTCCTGACGGCCCTCGGACTGACCAAAGCTCAGATGTCCTGGCGCATCAGTGACCACTACCCTCTGTGGCTCGAGTTCAACGTCTCGACGTGAAGAACCCTCACCCGCTCAGAGAGTGGACCGAGACCAGGTGGTGGGGTCCTCGGCGACGCTTCGCTCCTTGCCACCGACGAAGAACGAGGCAGGGTACTCACGTGGGCTGCGAGGCTACTCAAGTGCGCTCTGGCCGGTGGCAGCGTGGCCAGCTACCCGGCACTGTCCTAGGAAGGCAAGTGACGTGCGCCAGGCTCAGCCGGCTGCGAAGACCAGCGGCGTGAAGGAGAGGGGTTCGTGGTGTCGAATCTGCCCGTCGTGTACGTCCGAGGTTATGCCGGTGGGGACCGGGGTATCGAGAAGGCGGTGGAGGACCCGTTCTACGGCTTCAACGAGGGCTCGGTGCACGTGCGGGTGGGGGTCTCGGGCCGGCCGAGCTTCTACCAGTTCGAGAGCCCGTTGCTGCGATTGATGATCGACGGTGGCCGCCGCGAGGACGAGGCGCCGCATCAGGGGTACCAACTGCTGGTGCACGGCAGCCAGGAGCGTTACCTGGCCGAGGCCGAGCCGGGCAGCGTGCCCCAGGCGTCGATCTGGGTGCACCGGTTCTATGACGTGTCCGCCGAGAGCCTGACGACCCAGGCAGCGACGCTGTCGGGTGACGAGAACTCCCCGC
>NZ_DATFMA010000065.1:0-10817 GCF_035267225.1 Ornithinimicrobium sp. | reverse complement strand
GCTGATGATCAGCACGGCCGCCATCTGGTGCCTGCTGCCGGGCCTGGCGGTCTACCGGGCGATCTTCCTGATCATGACCAACCCGGAGGAGCTCGCCACGTCCGCGATGGTGCAGATGGTGACCGCCATCGCCGTCGGCCTGGGCCTGGCCGCCGGGCTGTCCATCGGTAGCTACACGGCCAAGCGGCGCTTCGGGCTCGACCGCGCCGCGCTACGCGCTCGACGCCGCTCGCTGGGTGCGTACCACGCCTGACCGGCCCACCCCGCCGTCGGTCCGTTGACCTACGGTGCTCCTATGTCAACGACCGGTTCCGCGGCCTCGCCGGTGATCGACCTGCATGCCCACTCCGCGCACAGCGACGGCACCCAGTCGGCTGCCGACCTGGTGCTGGCAGCTTCGTGTGCGGGGGTCGACGTTCTCGGTCTGACCGACCACGACGTGGTCGACGGGTGGGACGCCGCGGCCGCGCAAGCCGCACGGGTGGGCATCACGGTCGTTCCCGGCGTGGAGCTGTCCACGCAGGTCGCGGGTATGTCGGTGCACCTACTGGCCTACCTGGTCGACCCGTGGGACCGGACCCTCGGCGCGATGATGGGCACCATCCGCGCCCACCGCACCGCTCGGCTGCGGCGGACGGTGGAGCTACTGGCCGCCGACGGCTACCCGGTCGACTACGACGAGATCGTCGCCTGGGCCGGCGCAGGGACGACCCTGGGTCGACCCCACGTCGCCGACGCCCTTGTCCGCGCGGGCTCCTTCCCCGACCGCGACGCCGTATTCGAAACGTTGCTGCACTCCTCGAGCCCCTATTACGTGCGCCATTGGGCTCCGTCGACGAGCGAGGCGATCGGGACGGTCCGCTCGGCCGGGGGCGTCCCAGTCCTGGCTCATCCGTTCGCCCACCGTCGGGGGAGAGTCCTCACCGAGGCCGACATCGACGACCTCGTGGACGTCGGCCTGTGCGGCCTGGAGGTGCACCATCCCGACCACGACGCCGAGGCCGTCGCGACTGCCGGCTCGATCAGTGCGCGGCGCGGCCTGGTGCAGACCGGCGCGAGTGACTACCACGGGACGGGTAAGTCGAACCGGCTGGCCCAGTGCACCACCGCGCCCGAGACGCTGGAGCGGCTGCTCGGGATGGGTTCGGGAAGCCCCCTGCTGGGGTCGCGCGGGTGAGCGACACCGACCCGGCGAAACGTGGACGGCTCCTGACGGTGAGCCCCTCCCGGCTGGCGTTGTGGCTCGACTGCCCCAAGGCCTATCGGATGCGCTACCTCGACCGTCCCCGGCCCCCGATGCCGCCGCAGCGGGCGGTCGTCTCCATCGGCAACTCGGCCCACGCGGCGCTCAGCCGGTTCTGGGACCTGCAGCCGCACGACCGGACGCCGGACGGCGTCCAGGGCCTGCTCGGCGAGGTGTGGCAGGAATCGGGCTTCGAGGGCGTGGAGCAGTCGCGCTGGTGGCGTCGGAGGGTCGCCATGTGGCTGGTCGACTATCTGCGCGGTGTCGACCGCGATCGCGACCCGATGGCTGTGGAGCGCACCGTGGCGCTGCCCACCGCGACGCTGGCCATCAGCGGCAGGGTGGACCGTGTGGAGGAGCGGGACGGTGAGCTCGTGGTGATCGACTACAAGACCAGTGCCAACCCGCCCGAGCCACACGCAGCACGAACCTCACTGGCGCTGGGGTTGTACGCCCTCGCGCTGTCGCGCATGTTCCGCCGGCCAGTCCGCCGGGTCGAGCTGCACCACCTGCCGACCCGCTCTCACGTCGCTCATCGGCATACGGAGATCTCGCTGCAGCGCAAGCTGGTCGAGGCAGAGTCGATCGGCGAGGACCTCATCGCCGCCCACACTGACTTCGACGCGCACGGCCTGGGTGCGGCCTCCTTCGAGGCCAGACCTTCGGCGCTGTGCCGGTGGTGCCCGGTGCAGCAGTCCTGCGAGCAGGGCCGTCAGGTCGGCCCGGCCATGTCAGGCAGCGCGGGGTTGGACAGGCTTGCCGCTGCGGGCGCTCAGTCGGCAGAGGAGGCGCCCGACTGAGCACCGCCCGAGCCGCGTCCCCGGCGGCGTCGCCGACGCTGGCCTCCGCTGGTCGTGTCGACCGTGCTCGTGCGTGGGGGCCGGCGTTCCCGGTGGCTCGCCTGTCCTCGCGAGGAGGAGCGAGGGGCGCCGCCTGAGCCAGAGCCACCGCCACGTGAGCCGCTGCGCTGACGACCCGAACCGGAGCTGCCCGGACGGTCCCGGCCACCTTCGATGTCTTCCACCTTCTCGGCGGCCAGCCCGGCCCGGGTGCGGGACGACTTGGGCAGCGTTCCGGTGGTGCCCTGGGGGATCTCGAGCTCGCTGTAGAGGTGCGGGGAGGAGGAGTAGGTCTCCTCCGGCTCCGGGATGCCGAGGTCGAGCGCCTTGTTGATCAGGGTCCACCGGTGCAGGTCGTCCCAGTCCACGAAGGTCACCGCGACTCCGGTCGCCCCCGCGCGTCCGGTGCGTCCCGTGCGGTGCAGGTAGGTCTTGTCGTCCTCGGGGCACTGGAAGTTGATCACGTGGGTGACCGCCTCCACGTCGATCCCGCGCGCGGCGACGTCCGTGGCCACCAGCACGTCGACCTTGCCCGAGCGGAAGGCCCGCAGCGCCTGCTCCCGGGCTCCCTGCCCGAGGTCGCCATGGATCGCGGCCGCCGCGAAGCCCCGCTCGCTCAGCTCGTCGGCGACCTTGGCCGCCGTGCGCTTGGTCCGGGCGAAGATGATCGTGAGCCCGCGCCCCTGCGCCTGGAGGATGCGCGAGACCATCTCCACCTTGTCCAGCGCGTGGGCCCGGTAGACGAAGTGCTCGACGGCGGCGACCGTGTGCCGGTCGTCGCCCTCGGTGATCGCGCGGATGTGCGTGGGCTGGGTCATGTACCCGCGGGCGAGCGAGACCACGGGGCCCGGCATGGTGGCGCTGAACAGCATCGTCTGTCGCCCCGCAGGCGTCATGGCCAGGATCTTCTGCACGTCGGGCAGGAAGCCGAGGTCCAGCATCTCGTCGGCCTCGTCCAGCACCACGGTGCGCGCGTGGGCCAGGTTGAGATGCCCCTTCTCGGCCAGGTCGATCAGCCGACCCGGCGTGCCGACGACGATCTCGACGCCGGCCGTGAGGCTCTCGATCTGCGGCTCGTAGGCACGACCGCCGTAGACCGTGAGGACCCGGACACCGCGTCGCGCACCGGCGCGCGTGACGTCGGTGGCCACCTGGCTGGCCAGCTCACGCGTGGGGGCGACCGCGAGCGCTTGCGGAGCCCCGGGAGCCACGAGGGAGGCGAAGCCCTCGTCGGTGGGACTCACGACGTGCTCCAGGATCGGCAGCGCGAAGCCCAGTGTCTTGCCGGTGCCGGTCTTGGCCTGGCCGATGATGTCGTGGCCACCCAGCGCAACCGGAAGGGTCATCGCCTGGATGGGGAACGGATGGGTGATGCCGGACTCGGCCAGGGCAGCCACCACGTCGGGGTGCAGGTCGAAGTCGGCGAAACTACGGTTCTCTTCCATGGGTCTCTCTTGATCGGCGTCATGCGGCGTCACTGCCGTAGACGGTTGTGGGGGCCGATCGGAGAGGTTCGTCGCTCGGCGGTGTCGCGTCGAGCATGCGCGTGTGCGCGGATCTGTCATGGTCGTGCCGACCGGGCACCTGGATGAGCCGAGTCTACGCCGAACTGGGCCGCACGCGAACTACCGGGACGACGGCTCGTCGTGTCCGAAGACCAACCCGTACAACACCACCAGGACGACGGCGGCAGCCAGCCCGGCCAGCAGGGCGAGGATGTCGAAACCCGGGCGGTCACCCACCGCCACGACGACCGCCGCACCCACCAGGCCTCCCGAGGCGCCGATGAGCACGGTCAACAACAACGAGATATCCCGCCGCCCGGGGACGAGCAGCCGGGCCAGGGGGCCGAGGATGAGACCGAGGATGAGGGCAGTCAGCAGCGTGAGAGTCATGGCCGCACCACTCGCGCCGCGAGCCCGCACGTGTGGGGCATGAGAGTGCCCTAGGCCGAGCCGAAGCCGACCTTGCCCTTCTCCTGCACGCCGATCTCGACGTACGCCAACGCACCGGCAGGCACCAGCACCTGACGGCCCTTGTCGTCCTGCAGGGTGATCATCCCGTCCTGGCCGGTGAGGCCAGCACGCACGGCGTCCTGCACCTGCTCGCTGCTCTGCCCCGACTGGAAGGTCAGCTCTCGAGAGACCTCGCGCACACCGATCCGTACTTCCACTGTGCTCCTCCTGCGTGTGTGCGAGGACGTTCCCCGCGCGAGACCAGTATGCCTGTCAGCCGGCCTCGCGCCGGTCGCCGGGCTGCCACAGCCGGCGGCCCTGTCGGCGGCAACTGGTCTGATGGGCCCATGCCGCATCCACCGCAGGGACACCGCTGCGCCGCTGACCGTCCGGTCGAGCTCGACCTCAGTCCCGGGTGGCAGCTCGACCCCGAGCAGCAGGCGGCGGTCTCGGCGGTCGTGGCGGGGCCGGCGCGCGTGGTCCTCGCGCTCGGCGCTCCCGGGACGGGCAAGACGCGAGTGGGCGCGGAGTGTCTCCGCCGGTTCGTGGCGAATCGCGTTGCGGACGCCGGTTCCGGCGCCGCAGTGCTGCTGGTCCCGACCCGAGTGCAGGCAGACCGGCTCGGTGCCGAGCTCGCACCTCACACCGCCGGAACCCGCACGCAGCCGTTGGTGCGCACCGCTGCCTCACTGGCGTTCGCGATCCTGCGTCGCGCATCCGCGCGGGCCGGCGACCCCGCCCCTCGGTTGCTGACCGGCGCCGACCAGGACGCGATCCTGCGTGAGCTGCTGGAAGGGCACGCGGATCACCCCGGCTCCCCGTCGTGGCCGGCACAGATGCAGATGGCGTTGGGTACGGCGGGGTTCCGCGCCCAGCTGCGGGAGCTGTTGATGCGGGCTGCCGAGCACGGGGTGGACCCGCCAGCCTTGCGTGCCCTGGGTGAGCGCCACGGACGAGCGCACTGGGTGGCTGCCTCCGAGGTGCTTCGTGAGTACGAGCAGGTCACTGCCTTGGCGACCCCGGGCACCTTCGACGCCGCAACGATCTGCCGGGCCGCCGCCGGCGCGCTCGAGGCCGATCCCGATCTGCGTTCCGCGGTCTCGAACGACCTGGGGATGCTGGTGGTCGACGACGCCCAGGAGCTCACCGCCTCCGCCGCGCATCTCGTGCGCACCATGGTCCACGGCGGAGTCCGGGTGCTGCTCACCGGCGACGGCGACGCCGCCGTGCACGGCTTTCGGGGCGCGCTTCCACGTCGGTTCGTCGAGCTGGCCGAGGAGCTGGCGATGAACAGGCCCGGCCCTGCCCGCCAGGTCAGCCGTCACGTGCTACGGGCATCACACCGTCAGCCGGAGTCCTTGAGGCTGGCGTCCGAGGAGGTGGTGCGGCGGATCGGCCTGAGCACCGGCGGCCATCATCGTGCGCTCCACTGCGCCGCCACCAGCCTCGATGAGCGCGATATCGAGCCCGTCGCTGGACCCGACGCACCCGGCTTCGAAGCCGCCGTGATGCCGAGTGGGTCTCAGGAAGCCGAGCTCGTGGCCCATCGGCTCCGGAGCGCGCACCTCGTCGAGGGCCTGGACTGGTCGGCGATGGCGGTGATCACCCGCTCCGGCGCCCGGCAGGCCACGATGCGCCGGGCACTGCAGGCGGCGGGGGTGCCGGTGCGCGGCGCCCCGACACACGGTCCGCTCGCGGCCGACCCGGCGGTGCGGCCCTTCGTGGTGGCCTACGAGGCCGTGGTGCGCTGGTGCGAGCACGGTGTGGACCGTCTCGAGCCCGAGGTGGTGAGCGAGCTCCTGACCTCGCCGATCGGCGGGGCCGACCCCGTCGCCATGCGCCGGTTGCGCCGGTCGGCGCGCCGACACTTCTCCCCGACCGTGGGACCCCGCGCGGCGCCCACGAGCACCGATGCGCTCCTGGGCCGGTGGGTTCTCGAGCCGGGATGGTCAGCACCCGGGCTGGATCCCGATCTGGTGCCGGTCGCACGCGTAGCCCGGGTGCTGCGCGCCGGGCGTGAGGCCATGGTCGATGCCACCGGAGCCCCGGTGCCCTCCCGTAGCGCTCACCGCCTGCTGTGGGCGGTGTGGGAGAGCAGCGGCGTCGGAGCACGGTGGGAGCGCGACGTGTGGGGTGGAGGTGCCGCAGGTGCCCGCGCCGATCGGCAGCTCGACGTGGTCATGGTGCTCTTCGCCGCGGTGCGGGACTACACCGAGCGCCTCGGGCGCCGTGACCCGGCGGGCTTCGCGACCCACCTGGCGGCTCAGGAGGTCGCTGCCGACTCCTTGGCGCCACAGCGCACGGCCTCGGAGGAGGTCGCCGTGTTGACCCCCCAGGCGGCCAGCGGCGGTCAGTGGGACATGGTGGCCGTGGTCGGCGTGCAGGAGGGGGTATGGCCGGATCTGCGGCTACGGGGCAGTCTGCTCGGCTCGGAGTCGCTGGTGGACGTGCTCCAGCACCGCCCCGTCGAGGGCGCCGAAGGGCTGCGCTCGGCCCGCAGCCAGGTGTGGGACGACGAGCTGCGCCAGTTCTACGTGGCACTCACCCGAGCCCGGCGGCGACTTCTGGTCACCGCCGTGGCCAGCGTGGATGAGCAGCCGTCTGTGTTGATGGACCTCGTAGCGCCCTCGGTGGACACTCGAGCTGCACCGGTGGTGCCGCCACGGCTGACCCTGCGCGGCGCCGTCGCAGACGTGCGACGTGATCTCGTGCGCGCTCACCGCGCGGGCGACCTCGAGGCGCGTGAACGGAGCGCGGAGCGGCTGCGCGCGCTGTCCGCTGCCGGGGTGGCCTGGGCCGACCCCTCGACGTGGCTCGACGCCAGGGCGGTCTCCGACGACACGCCCAGGGTGCCCACCGGGCCGGTGCCCGTCTCCCCGTCGACCCTGCAGACCTACCAGGAGTGCGCGTTGCGCTGGCTGCTCACGCAGCACGGCGGCGACGCGGGGCCGCGGTTGAGCAGCGCGGTCGGCACCTTGGTGCACGACATCGTGGCCAGCCACCCCCGCGCCGACCGCGCCGAGCTCATCGCTCGCCTGGAGGCTCGCTGGTCCGAGGTGGCGGCAGGGGAGTCATGGGTGGCCGAACGCCAGCAGCGCCGGGCGGCTCGGATGCTCGAGCGCTTCGTCGCGTACCGGGACGGAGCCGAGGCGCAGGGGCGCGAGCTGGCCGCGGTCGAGGTGCCGGCGTCGGTGGACGTCGGACGCGCGCGTCTGCACGGGCGCGTCGACCGTCTGGAGCGCACCGCGGACGGCTCCTACCTTGTCGTGGACCTCAAGACGGGGTCGAGCAAGCCGACGAAGGACGAGATCGGACACCATCCTCAGCTCGCCGCATACCAGGTGGCGGTGGTGGAAGGGGGCCTCGCGCCGGTGACCGGTTTCCCCGCGCGGAGCGCGGGAGCGGCATTGGCTCACCTGGGTTCCGCCGGTGTGCAGAGCGGACAGCCTCAGCGCCAGCCCTCGGTGGAGGCAGCCGAGGACCCGACCTGGGCTCACCGAGCCCTCGAGAGCGCCGCGACGGGGATGGCCGGAGCGGTCTTCCCCGCGACGGTCGGCTCCTGGTGCCGCAGCTGTGCGGTCAAGACGTGCTGCCCACTGCGGCCGGAGGGAGACCGGCGGTGACGCTCGCGACCTGGTCGAGCCAGCAAGGGCGAGCCACGCTGACCGCACGACAGATCGCTGACGCGCTCGGAGCGCCACCTCCTACCGCGGAGCAGGCAGCTGTCATCGAGGCGCCGGTCACCTCGATGCTCGTCGTCGCCGGTGCCGGATCAGGCAAGACCGAGACGATGGCGACGCGGGTGCTGTGGCTGGTCGCCAACGGCCACGTGCTGCCGCACGAGGTGCTGGGGCTGACCTTCACCCGCAAGGCGTCGATCGAGCTGTCGACACGTCTCGGCGACCGGCTCCGCGGGCTGCGTCGCAGCGGCCTGATGGGTCCTCCAGCCTCGACTGCTACCCCCGGTGCCGAGGTCGACCCGGACGTCGGCCTGGGGGCTGTACTGGAGAGCCCGACCGTGTCCACCTACCACGCCTATGCGGGTCGCCTGGTCGCCGAGCACGGCCTGCGGATCGGGGTGGAGCCGCACGCGCGAGTGCTCTCGGAGGCGGCCTGCTGGCAGCTGGCCCACCAGGTCGTCCACACCTGGACCGGTCCCATGCCGGGTCTGGAGCTGGCCGAGAACACCGTCGTCCAAGCGGTGTTGGACCTGTCGGCGGCGTTGAGTGAGCATCTGGTGGAGCCACACGAGGTCCACGAGTGGCTCCTCGACCACGTCGAGACACTGGAGCAGCTGCCGCCGGGTCCGGGTACCAGCAGGCGCACCGCCGCCATCGAGGTGGCGGGCGAGCTGGCGAGGAAAGCCCTCGTGCTTCCGCTGGTCACGGCCTACCGCGAGGCCAAGCGGGCTCGAGCCGCGGTCGACTTCGGCGACCAGGTTGCGGTGGCCGCTCGGTTGGCTCGCGACGTCCCCGCAGTAGGGGTCAGCGAGCGGTCCCGCTTCCGGGCCGTGCTCCTGGACGAGTTCCAGGACACCTCAGAGGCGCAGATGGTCCTGCTCAGCTCGCTGTTCGCACCCCGGCCCGGGGCGGGGGCAGCCGCGTCGCCCGACGACCAGAGCGCGGCTTCGCCGGGGGTTCCTGTGGTGGCCGTGGGCGACCCACACCAGTCGATCTACGGATGGCGTGGCGCGAGCGCGACGACCTTGCGCCGGTTCCCGCACCGGTTCGCACCCACGGGGGAGGACCAGACCCCGGTGCGCTCGCTGAGCACCTCCTGGCGCAACGCGCGGAGGGTGCTCGAGGTCGCCAACACGGTGGCCGAGCCGCTGCGGCGCGACGGCACGATTCCGGTGAGCAAGCTGCGGCCCGCCCCCGGCGCGCCCGAGGGGGACGTGCGCGTGCTCCGCTCCCCGACCCACCTCGACGAAGCCGTCGAGGTCGCCCGCTGGGTAGCGAGCCGGTGGCTGGACGCGCAGGGACGATGGACGGGCAGCAGCGCCGCGGTGCTGTGTCGCAACCGGTCGCAGTTCGAGCCGTTGGCCACCGCCCTGCGACGTGAGGGTCTGCCGGTGGAGATCGTCGGATTGGGTGGTCTGCTCGACGCGCCCGAGCTGATCGACATCGTCTCGCTGCTGTGGGTCGTGCAGGAGCCGAGCCGCGGAGACGCGGTGATGCGCCTCCTGGTGGGTCCGGTCGGCCGGCTCGGGGCGGCCGACGTGAGCGCGCTGTGGTCCTGGGCCCGGCACCTCGTGGCGGACTACCCGCAGGAGGAAGCCACCCTGGGCGAGGCGCTGGACCGGCTGCCCCCGCCCGGCTGGTTCTCCTCGCACGGCGCCGGCCTCACCGACACGGCGCACCGGAGGCTGACTGGTCTGAGCCGGGCGGTCACCCGGCTTCGGTCGCTGGTGGGGCTACCGTTGGCGGACCTGCTTATCGAGGCCGAACGCGCCCTGGGCCTGGACATCGAGGTCTCCGCGGACCCCGACGTCGCGCCCGGATGGGCCCGTGCGCACCTGGACGCGCTGGTGGAGGTGGCGTCTGCCTTCGCCGCCACCGCTGACCGGCCCACGCTCGGCGGCTTCCTGTCGTGGCTGGACGCCGCCCGGGAGCACGAACGGGCACTGGAGGACGTCGAGGTGCCCGAGCTGGCGGAGGTCAGCGTGCAGACCGGCGCCGTGCAGCTGATGACCGTGCACGCAGCCAAGGGTCTGGAATGGGATGTGGTCGCGGTGCCGGGCCTGGCTGAGGGAGTGTTTCCCGTACTCCCGGGGAGGTCGCGCTCGCACCCGTCCCGCTCCTCGCAGGCCGACCCGGTGCCGCAGTGGTCCTACCGTCCGCACGCCGTGAACGGATGGCGTAGTGGGATCGGTGCCCTGCCCTATCCCCTGCGGGGTGACCGTGAGGGCCTGCCGGAGCTGGACCTGGCCGGCCAACCCGACGCGGCCGCGCTCAAGAGCGCACTGGCGCAGTTCGCGACCGCCGGAATCGAGCATCGGGTTCGCGAGGAACGTCGGCTGGCGTATGTCGCGATGACGAGGGCGCGGCGGGAGATGCTGCTCAGTGCCCCTGTCTGGTCGACCACCACCCGCCCGCGGGTCACCTCACGCTTCTTGGGTGAGGTGGTGGACGCTGACGCCGCACGATCTGCGGGTGGGCTGTCTCACGGGCCCTGGACGCCGATGCCGGTCGACGAGAGCGTCGAGAACCCGTTGGCCGCTGCGGCCGAACGAGCGCAGTGGCCGGCCGTGCCGGGGCAGCGACGAGCCACGATGACGGACCTCGTCGAGACCGTGCTGGCAACCCCGAGCACCATCAGGGAGGTGACAGGGGATTCCGACATCGCAGCAGATTGGCACGGTGGCCGCGGCCCGCGTGAGCCCGACCAGCGCGACGAGCTCATCGCCATGCTGCTGGCCGAACGCGAGGAACGGCAGGGCGCGCGCCACCGGGGTCGTCGACCGGCCCCGCCCTCGCGGCTGTCCACGTCCTCCTGGCTCGCCCTCGCCGCCGATCCCGAGCGGTTCGCTCGTCGCTTGCGTCGTCCGATGCCCGCACCCCCCAGCCCGGCCGCCGAGGTGGGCACCCGGTTCCACGCCTGGGTCGAGCAGCACTACAACGTGCCGGTGCTGCTCGACTGGCAGGCCGACGGCGCTGAGGAGGACACCTGGCCCATCGACGGAGACCTGGGGTCACTGCAGGAGCGCTTCCTCGCTAGCGAGTGGGCCGCTCGCACTCCGGTCGCGGTCGAGATGTCGGTGAGCACAACGGTGGCCGGCCG
>NZ_DATFMA010000064.1:0-12248 GCF_035267225.1 Ornithinimicrobium sp. | reverse complement strand
CTTCATCTTGGGGTTCCACCGGCGGGTCTGGTGCCCGAAGTGGACGCCGCTCTCCAGGAGCTGGCGCATGGTGACGACGGCCATGCCGAGGTCTCGCTTTCTGTTGTGTGCAGTTGGTCCTGGCACGAGCGACCGCCCCCTTCCGACTCACCGAACGGCGAGGCGGACTGCGAGGGCGCGTCCCGGCGGATGAGCACCGGCCTGTCGTGCGCGTATTCGTGCGGCTCTCGTGGCCACACGTGCGCTCCATCGTACTGGGCGCGTGACGAGCGCCGAAATTGCCGCCGCCCCACGGTCTACCGTGAAGCCATGCGCACCTCAGTGGTATCCCGGATGCAGCCGTTCGGCCGATCGGTTTTCGGGGAGATGACCCGCCGCGCCCTGGAGTTCGACGCCGTGAACCTCGGCCAGGGCTTCCCCGACTCCGAGCCGCTGCCGCAGCTGCGCGCCCTGGTGCACGAGGCCATCGAAGGCGGCAAGAACCAGTACGCACCCGCTCGGGGCATGCCGGTCCTGCGTGAGGCCGTCGCCGAGCACCAGCACCGCTTCTACGGCCTGGAGCTCGACCCCGCCGGCCAGGTGCTCGTCACGGTCGGGGCGACCGAGGCGCTGACCGCATCCGTCCTCGCGCTGGTGGAGAACGGCGAAGAGGTCATCACCTTCGACCCCTCCTTCGACATCTACCGCTCCGCGGTGTCCCTGGCCGGCGGCGTCCACCGAGCCGTGCCGCTGCGGTTCCCCCAGTGGGAGCTGGACCCGACGGAGCTGGAGAAGGCGGTCGGCCCGCACACCCGGCTGATCGTGCTCAACAACCCACACAACCCGACCGGCAAGGTCTTCTCCGACTCCGAGCTGCGCGCGATCGCCGACATCGCCATCGCCCACGACCTGCTCGTGGTCACGGACGAGGTCTACGAGCACCTGGTCTACGACGACCTCGTGCACCGTCCCCTGGCCACACTGCCCGGTATGGCGGAGCGCACCCTGACCATCTCCTCCGGCGGCAAGACGTTCTCGGCGACCGGATGGAAGGTGGGGTGGGTCACCGGCCCCGCGGCCCTGGTCAAGGCCGTGGCCACGGTCAAGCAAGGGCTCACGTTCACCGCCTCCGGGCCCTTCCAGCCGGCCATCGCCCATGGTCTGCGTCTCCCGGACGACTTCTTCGCCGGGCTGGCGCAGACGATGGCCCGGCGACGGGACCTCATGACGGATGCTCTCGCGGACACGCCGTTGTCCGTCGCCCCGTGCGCCGGCGGCTACTTCGTGGTCGTCGACACGGCGCCGCTCGGCGTCCGGGACGCCGTCCAGTTCTGCTGGGACCTGCCGGAGCAGACCGGTGTGGTGGGGGTACCGGTGTCGGCCTTCTGCTCCGACGAGGGTCTGGCTCCGACGCTGGTCCGCCTGGCCATCTGCAAGGACGAGGCCGTCCTGCGCGAAGGCGCACGGCGCCTGGGCACCCTGGGGCGCGGCTCCGGCTGAGGCTGGCTGCCTCGTGTCAGAGTGGCTGATGTGAGTCCCGAGCCGGCGGCGGACGGCGAGGCGGTCATCGCTGCCGATCTGCGCGAGACCTTCGCGCACCAGCTGCGGGTGCACCAGTCCCGCTCGGCGCACACCGTGCGGGCCTATCTCGGTGACCTCACGGCTCTCGACGGCTCCCTCCGTGAGCAGGGTGTGCTCGCCCTGGACGAGGTCACCCTGGCGCATCTGCGCTCGTTTTTGGCGCAGCAGTCGCGCTCGGGGCTGGCCCGCTCTTCGGTGGCCCGGCGAGCCGCATCCGTCAAGACCTTCTTCGCCTGGGCCGCGGCGACCGGGCGGCTGAGCCACGATCCTGCGGTGCGGTTGAAGGCGCCGGGCCAGGAGCGGCACCTGCCCGGAGTCCTGGCCTCGGAGCAGGCCGGTGCGCTGATGGACCTGGCCGCGGTGGCCTCCGACGACGAGGACCCCATCGGTATGCGTGACCGCGCCATGCTCGAGCTGCTCTACGCCACGGGGATCCGGGTCGGCGAGCTGTGCGCCTTGGACACCAGCGACGTCGACATCGGGGCCGGCCACGCGAAGGTGCGCGGCAAGGGCGACAAGGAGCGGATGGTCGTCTTCGGTGCGCCCGCCGCGCGAGCCGTCGAGGAGTACCTGCACCAGGCCCGCTCTCGGCTGACCCGCGACGGTGCGCCCGCCGAGACGGCTTTGTTCCTCGGCCGACGCGGTCGACGAGTGGACCAGCGCCAGGTCCGCACGGTCGTCCACGCCCTGATGCGCGAGCTCCCCGACGCCCCGGACATCGGGCCTCACGGGCTGCGACACAGCGCGGCCACCCACCTGCTCGACGGGGGTGCCGACATCCGGACCGTGCAGGAGATCCTCGGTCATGCCAGTCTCGCGACGACCCAGGTCTACACCCATGTGTCCACAGGTCGGCTGCACGCGGCGTACCGCCAGGCCCATCCTCGGGCCTGACCAGCGCGGCTGGTCCCGCGTCGCCCGACACGCCGGGAGGCTCAGAGGTGGGGCAGCAGCGAGACCTCCCAGGAACGCAGCAGCACCATCGGATCGAGATACTCCCCGGCCCGGCGCGCGCCGAGATGCAGACAGGCGGAGGGCGCGCAGTGGCTCCCCTGCGCATCCAGGCTGCCCAGCCCCTGCCCTTGCGTGACCGCCTCTCCCCTGCTCACGTGCGATCGCACCGGTTGGTAGGTGCTGACCACCCCGTCGTTGTGCCTGACCGACACCACCTGCACCCCAGCCACCACGCCTGAGAACCGCACCTGCCCGTCAGCCACAGATCGCACTGGGCCGTCGGGTCTTCCCCGCAGGTCGACGCCCCGGTGTCCGGCCAGCCACCGTCGAGCCGGTCGCTCGAAGGGCCGCACGAGGACCTCTCGCCCCGGCAGCGGCCACTCCCACCGCCCCGGGTCAGCCCGGGCACGCTGAACCCTCGCGGAAGTCTGTACGGCCCGGACGGCCGTCAAGGCCGCATCAGCCAGTGCTTGCTCGCGATGGTCGGCCACCCGGAGCCGATCCACCTGCTCCGTCTCCGGCTGCGCGTCGGAGGCCGCCGCGCCGGGGAGCCAGCTGGACACCAGCCAGGCACACAGCAGCGGCCACGTCAGTGTCCGTGGGAGCTTGCGCAGGCTCACCCGTGCCCCCGCGACCACCCCGCGGGTCCACGCTGAGCGAGCGAGGCCGCCTCCAGCTGGCCCAGGGCAGCCATCACCTCGGCCACACTGAGCCCGGCCGCCGTGGTGAGGGCCTCGACGCCGATGGAGCGCCGTGGCGGCAGGCTCTGCCACACTCGGAACGCGTCCGGATCAAGATCGTCACCCGGCCGGGACTCTCCGCGCTTGACCGGCGCGAGGTCATCGCCGAGAGCCCCGAAGAGCTCGGCCACCTCGGCGGCGTCGGTGACGAGCTGGGCGCGCCCGGCTCGCAGGTCCTCGTGACAACCGGCGGAGACCATCGATGTCACGGGTCCAGGCACGGCGCCCACCGGGCGGCAGAGCTCCACCGCCGCACTCACCGTGCTGCGGGCTCCGGAGCGCAGGCCGGCCTCCACCATCACCGTGCCGCTGGCCAGGGCCGCGATCAGGCGGTTGCGAGCGAGGAATCGGCTGCGTGTCGGCGCCGATCCCGGAGGGACCTCACTGACCACCGCACCCGCCTCCGCGATGCGCTCCAGCAGCGCGGTGTGGGCAACCGGGTAGGCACGATCCACCCCCGAGGCGAGCACAGCCACGGTGACTCCGTCCACGGCGAGGGCGCCACGGTGCGCCGCCGCGTCGATGCCGAAGGCGGCGCCGGAGACGACGGTGAACCTGCGGACCGCCAACCCCGAGGCGAGCTCCGAGGCGACGAACTCGCCGTACGACGTGCTCGCCCTGGCCCCCACGATGGCCGCGCTGCGGCCCAGCCTCGCACCCGGGAACGCCGACGACTGCGGCCCGGACTCCCCCGGGCCCCTCACCCACAGACACCACGGCGGCCAGGCGAGGTCGTGCAACCCGGCAGGCCAGTACGGGTCCTCCGGGAAGAGCAGCCGAGCGCCGACAGTGCCGGTGATGTCCAGATCGTGGTCGATGTCGAGCTGCCGCAGGCGTGCCTGGAAGCGCTCTGCGCTGGCTCGGGGCCGACCGGATATGCCTGCTCGAGCCAGCTCCAGCGCCTCGACAAGCCCGTGCTCGGCCACCATCGCGCGGGCGGTGCGGTCGTCCGGCTCGGCGATACGCGACCACGCCATCGCCGCCCGCTGCTCGGCGGTGAGGTCGGTGCGTGGGCTGATGCCGCCGAGTGGCCGGTCTGCCGGACCATGCTCACTCATGCGGCCATCCCCGAGGGGGCGCGCAAGGTCAGGGCGAAGGAGGCGTCGGCGCGCAGAGGACGGTCCCGGCCGGCCAGATCTGCGAGAGTCCACGCGACGCGAAGGCACCGGTCGTACCCACGCAACGTGAGCGTCCCCGTATCCATGGCGCGGTCGAGGTCCCGGGTCACCTCGGCCGATAGGCGCAACGCTCCCTCCCGCAGATGTGCACCCGGGACATCGGCGTTGACCGCCCACGGCGTGGCCCGAAGCCGTCGGCGCTGCCGCTCCCGGGCGCCAGCGACCCGCGCGGCCACGTCAGCGCTGCTCTCCCCCGCCGAGTCGCCGAGGTCCGCGCGTGTCAGCGGGAGCAGCACCACTCTGAGGTCGATCCGGTCCAACAGCGGACCGGAGATCTTGCCGAAGTAGCTCCTTCGGGCCAGCGGCGTGCACTGGCAGCCGCGACCCTTGGCGAAACCGGCCCCGCACGGGCAGGGGTTGGCCGCCATCACCATCTGGAAGCGCGCGGGAAGACGGACGTGCCGCTCAGCGCGGGCGATGACGACCTCCCCGGACTCCAGCGGTTGTCTGAGCCCGTCCAGCACGTCCCGTCGGAACTCCGGCGACTCGTCGAGAAAGAGGACGCCTCGGTGGGCGCGCGACACGGCGCCGGGGCGCACCCGGCCGCTGCCACCCCCGATGACCGACGCCATCGACGCTCCATGGTGAGGCGCCACGAACGGCGGGGCCTCGATCAGCGAGCCGTCCTCCGGGAGCAGGCCGAGGACCGAGTGGATGCCCGTCACCTCCAGCGCCTCGGTCGACCGCAAGCCGGGCAGAAGACCGGGCAACCGCTCGGCGAGCATCGTCTTGCCCGCGCCCGGAGGACCGAGGAGCAGGATGTGGTGCTGCCCGGCCGCGGCGACCTCCAGCGCGGCCCTGGCCTCCGCCTGACCGGCCACGTCGCTGAGGTCGGGCATCCGCGTCGCCCCTCGGGGTGGACGGTCGGGAGTGCGGTCCTGCGGCTCATGGCCCTGGGACAGGGTGCGGTAGAGCCGGGTGAGATCGGTCAGGTCACCCACGGCGTGGACGCGCAGGCCCGGCACGAGGCAGGCTTCGCGCGCGCTGGCCGTCGGCACGACGATCCGCTCCACACCGCTGCGAGCGGCGGCCAGCACCATGGGCAGGACCCCCGGCACAGCTCTGATCGAGCCGTCCAGACCCAGCTCCCCGATATGGGCCACCGGCCGCGTGAGCCGTCCGGGGAGCTGGCCGTCGGCGCCGAGCAAGGCCACAGCGATGGCGATGTCGAAGCCGCTGCCCACCTTCGGCAGACCGGCAGGCGAGAGGTTGACCGTCCATCGGCGCATCGACAGGGCCAGACCGGCGGTGCTCGTCCCAGCACGGATGCGGTCCGGGGCCTGGGCGCACGCCGCGTCCGGCAGGCCACTGACCACGAAGGCGGGCAGGCCAGGGTGGCCGTGCGCCTCCACATCGACGACGTGCCCCTCCACGCCACTCAGAGCCACGGCCTTGGTGGCCGCAAAGCCCACTACGCCACCCCGCGAAGGTGGTCGATCCGGACCGCCCCCGAACCCCTCAGGGTCACGGCGAGCACGTCGACCCGCAGGTCGCGACCGCGATACGGATGCTGTCGCATCCACAGCCCGGCCAGTCGCCGGAGCCGCGCCGCCTTGGCCGGTGTCACCGCCTCCGCAGGATGACCGAACCTCCTCGAGCGACGCGTCTTGACCTCGTAGAAGACCACCTGATGCCCGTCGACGCCGACGATGTCGACCTCTCCGTGCGGGCATCGCCAGTTTCGGTCCACGATGCGCACGCCGGCGGCGGCAAGATGAGCGACAGCCAGCTCTTCCCCGCGGTCTCCGACCTCGCGAGCCACGCGGTGCGGCATTCCTCGGTGGGTCATGACCCCAGCCTGGGCCGGGGCCGGAGCACCCCGACCGCGGCAGCGTCGACCTGTGGACGCCGGCGAGCCCCCGGCAACGATGTGGACCCCGCCGCGCCGGCCTGCTACTCCGAGAAGCCGCTCTTGGGAATCTCCAGGTCGGAGCGCGACAGCTCCTCGACGTTGACGTCCTTGAAGGTGATCACCCGCACCTTCTTGACGAAGCGCGCCGGACGGTACACGTCCCACACCCAGGCGTCGCTCATCGTCACCTCGAACCAGGTCTCCCCGTCCCCCGTGCGCACCGCCACGTCGACCTCGTTGGCCAGGTAGAAGCGGCGCTCGGTCTCGACGACGTGGGTGAACAGCCCCACGACGTCCCGGTACTCCCGGTACAGCGAGAGCTCCATGTCCGACTCGTAGCGCTCGAGATCCTCAGCACTCACCGCGCTCCACCTCCTGCATCGTCCCCGTCAGATTCCAGCTGCGCCGGTGCTGCTCACACGGGCCATGCTCCCGCAGCGCCTCGAGATGCTCGGGGGCGGCATACCCCTTGTTCACGTTCCAGCGGTATGCCGGGTAGGTCTCGTGCCAGGCCACCATCTGTGCGTCCCGGGTCACCTTGGCCAGCACACTGGCTCCCGCCACCGAGGAGCAGGACAGGTCCGCCTTGATCATGGTGCGCACGGGCGGCGCCGACGTCGCTCCTCCCGACGGGGCGGACCCCGACCCCCACCCCCCGTCGAGCTCGGCTGCCGCGAACAGCCCGACCCGGGTGGGGTGGGTCAACCAGTCGTGGTTGCCGTCCAACAGCACGAGGTCTGCGCTCACGCCGCAGGCGCTCAAGGCACGCTCCCCCGCCAGGCGCAGACCGGTCATGATGCCGAACCGGTCGATCTCCTCCGCGCTGGCGTGCCCCACGGCCCACCCCAACGCCCAGCGCTGGATGCGTGGCACCAACGCCTCCCGGGCGGCCCTGGTCAGCAGCTTGGAGTCCTTGACACCGCTGGGGGCCGAGCGGCACCTCGCGTCGACGGCCACGACGCCGACGCTGACCGGCCCGGCGAGCGCCCCGCGACCCACCTCGTCCATGCCGACCACCACCGGGTAGCCCTGCCGCTGCAGCGTCCGCTCGACACGCAGAGACGGCCGGCGCCGGGGACGGGCCGGCGCGCCGTGCCGGAGCGAGCCCCCCCGGGGGGCCGGGGGTGCCGGGCGGGAGAGCTCGCTCACGACTGGCGGACCGGCGCCGCGGAGGGCACCTCGCTCAGGGTCGCCGGGGTCTGGAACCAGTCGAGGCGGGACAACGGCCACACCAGGGCCATGGCCTGGCCCACGATGCGGTCCTGCGGGATGGACCCGTTCGCGCCGGAGCCGTCGTCATGGGCGCGCGAGTCTCCCGAGATCGACCGGTGGTCGCCCATCACCCACACCCGCCCCTCCGGCACGGTGACATCGAAGGCGGACTCGCTCGGCTCGTCCCCCGGGAAGAGGTAGTCCTCGTCCAGCGCCTGCCCGTTGACCGTGACGCGACCTTCGCCGTCACAGCACCGCACACGGTCGCCCGGGAGGCCGATGACGCGCTTGATCAGGTGGTTGCCCTCGGTCGTGGGCGCCAGACCGACGAACTCGAGGGCGTCGACGACCGGGTTGAGCACCGGTCCCCGGTCAGGCGGAGTGACGGGCGGAAGCCAGTCGCCCGGGTCCTCGAAGACCACGATGTCCCCGCGGTCGATGGCCAGGGGCCCGGACTGCACCTTGCTGACGATCACGCGGTCCCCGTAGACCAGCGTGTTCTCCATCGATCCCGACGGGATCCAGAACGCCTGCGCCAGGAAGGTCTTGATCAGGAAGGAGATCACCAGGGCGATGGCGGCCACCGAGAGCACCTCCCGGATGACCGACCAGATCCCGTCGCGGGCGCGGCGAGGTGCCGGCGACGCTGGTTCGCCGCCGGAGGCCGGGTCCGCCTGGGGCTGGGTCGGACGCCGACGCTGACCCATCACGGCTGTGCTCTGAGCCCGTCGTCCGCAGCCGGGGCTATCGCTTCTCCCGGATGCGCGCCGCCTTGCCGCGCAGGTTGCGCAGGTAGTACAGCTTGGCGCGACGCACGTCACCCCGGCTGACCAGCTCGACCTTCTCGACGTTCGGCGAGTGCACGGGGAACGTGCGCTCCACCCCCACACCGAAGCTGACCTTGCGCACGGTGTAGGTCTCGCCCACACCCCCGCCGTGACGGCGGATGACGACTCCCTGGAAGATCTGGATGCGCGACCGGCTGCCCTCGATCACCTTGACGTGGACCTTGACGGTGTCGCCACCGCGGAAGTCGGGGATGTCGTCGCGCAGACTGGCGGCGTCAACATGGTCGAGCTGGTGCATGGCGGTGTTCGCTTCCTCGCGGTGCCACAGGTCACCCACGGCTGTCGGTCCACCGCGGTGCGGTGGCGGCATGTCGTCGTTGGTATGGCGTTTGCCGGCGTGTCGTGCACGCCCCCTGTGGCAGGGGCACGACTCAAAGGGCCAGTGTGAGCGCCAACGGCGATTCTCGCACAACCCTCACCCGGCGGCGAAAGCGCACCGCGGGAGGCCGTGCGGTCAGCCCGCCTCGGTGCGCCGCGGCTTGAAGAGCTCGACCGTGGCAACGCCGCCGAACTGCGAGTGCCCACTGACGCGGTATCCCGCTCGGCGGTAGAGCCGTTCGTGCCGCGGGGAGTGGGCCCGGGCGAACACGGTGAAACCGGTCAGCTCGGCCGGGGCAGATCTCTCGGCATGCTGCATCAGTGCCTGCCCCAGGCCGCATCCCTGCACATCGGGCGCCACCATCAACCGGCCGATGTCGAAGTTCCGCCCGGCCCGGCGTGCGCGTACCGACCCGACGATGCGCCCGTCCATCCGTACGACCCAGGTGAGCCAGTCCGCCATCCATCGCTGGACGTCAGCGAGGTCCTCCGTCAGCGCGGGGATCTCGAAGCTGCCCTGCTCCTCGGCCTCAGGCAGCCAGCAGGCCCGGGCCAGAGTGAGCAGCTCGCCGGCGTCGCCCGGCTGTGCTGACGTGAGGCGCAGGTCCTTCCGGTGCGCCAGAGCCCCGGTGAGCTCGACCATGCCCTGGTCGGGCACCAGATCCGGGCGGCGCTCGGCTGTGCGCTGTCGCCGCTGCTGCTCTCGCCAACGCCTGATCTCCGGATGGTTGCCCGACCGCAGCACTTCGGGCACCTCCCGCCCGCGCCAGGAGGGCGGCTTGGTGTAGACGGGGTACTCCAGCAGTCCCCCGGTGTGTGACTCCTCCCTCAGGGACTCCTCGTTGCCGATGACGCCGGGCACGAGCCTGGCGATCGCTTCGACCATGGCCAGCGCCGCGACCTCTCCACCGCCCAGGACGTAGTCGCCGAGCGAGAGCACGGACACCGGCATCAGCGCGGTGGCCTCGTCGACCACCCGCTCGTCGATGCCCTCGTAGCGCCCACAGGCGAAGGCGAGCCACGGCTCGGAGGCCAGCTTCCCAGCGATGTCCTGGGTGAAGACGTGGCCCCCTGGTGAGGGCACGATGAGGTGGGGCCGGGCGGCGGCCGAGTCGGGTGCGTACAGCGAGTCGAGCGCCTGGCCCCACGGCTCCGGTCGCATGACCATGCCGGCCCCGCCGCCGTAGGGCGTGTCGTCCACGGTGCGATGACGGTCGCCGGTCCACTGACGCAGGTCGTGCACGCGGATGTCGAGCAGCCCGTTGCGCCGGGCAGTGCCCAGCAGTGAGATATCCAGGGGCTCCAGGTAGTCCGGGAAGATGCTGACGATGTCGATGCGCACTCAGGCGTCCAGTTCCAGCAGCCCCGGCGGCGGGTCGATGACGACGAGACCCGCCGGGATGTCGACCAGGGGCACCAGGGCGGCCACGAACGGGACCAACGCGGTGCGCTCCTCGTGCGTGCGCACCTCGAGCAGATCCTGGGCCGGGCGGGTGTGCAGCGCGCTCACGTATCCCACCGGGGCGCCGGAGGGGAGCTGGACCGCCAGACCGACCACCTCGTCCTCGTAGTACTCCTCTGGGTCATCCTCATCGTGCCTGCGCGTCGCGCCGTGCGGCTGCGTCGTCCGAGTGATCAGGCGAAGCCCTCGCAGCCGCTCGGCCTGGGAACGGTCGGTCACACCGTCGAAGCCCAGCAGGTGCACACCCTGGTGGACCCGCGCCGAGTGCACGGTGAGTGGACCTCGCTCGGCCGGGTCCACCGCGACGACGGTTCCCGGTGCCAGGCGGCCGACGGGGTCGTCGGTACGGATCTCGACGGTCACCTCCCCCCGGAGGCCGTGCGGCTTGCCGACACGCGCGATCACCCGTGGTGTCGTCTCCGGGACATCGTCGACTGGCATCGCGGGGGCTTGACGGCCTCAGCGCTGTCGGTCGGTGTCCACGATGTCGACGCGGACCTTGCCGCCCTGCCCCAGCGCCGTCATGACCGTCCGTAGCGCGCTCGCCGTGCGTCCGCGACGCCCGATCACCCGACCGAGGTCGTCCGGGTGCACTCGCACCTCCAGGACCTCACCGTGGCGTCCGCCCTTGTGGCGGACCACGACGTCCCCGTCGTGGTCCACGATCCCCTTGACGAGATGCTCCAGCGCCTCTTCCAGCATGCTCAGGCCTGGGAGGCGGTCGCCTCGTCGGGCGACGAGCCCTCGCCGTCGCCACTGTCGACGACTGCGGACGGGTCGCTGGAGACGTTGTCCGCCTTGGCGGGCTCGGGGCCGTCCGCCTTCGACGGCACGGACTTCTTGGCCGAGCGCGGGGTGTCCGGGCCGGAGCCGTCGGCGGCAGCCAGAGCAGCCTCGTACAGGGCCTTCTTGTCCCGTGGCGCAGCCACCGGCCGCAAAGTGCCGGCCGGGTCACCCTCGCCGGTGAACTTGGCCCAGTCGCCGGTGACCTTCAACAGCGCCTGCACCTGCTCGGTGGGCTGGGCGCCGACGGACAGCCAGTGCTGTGCCCGGTCGGAGTCGATGTCGATCAGCGACGGTTCCGCGGTCGGGTGGTACTTGCCGATCTCCTCGATGGCCCGGCCGTCGCGCTTGGCGCGGGAGTCCATCACGACGACACGGTAGAAGGGCGCGCGGATCTTGCCCATGCGCTTCAAACGAATCTTGACAGCCACGTGCGGGGTGTCTCCTCATTCTGGTCTGGATGAGTGCGCGCTTCCGCGTGGGGAATACCCGCGGCGGCGGTCACTACGAACGGACACAACGCACCGCGGTGAGAGGCCGCGGGGATGAGTACCGGCCCAGTGTGCCAGATATCTCTCGTGGGGAGCGAAACCAGCGTCCTTTCGCCAGCCGGAGACAGCCACCGGCTACGGCCGAGGGACCCCTCCCAGCACGATGCGATGGGGGTCGGCCAGGGTGCGCACATCCAGGCGTGGGTCCTCGGCGTACACGACGACGTCCGCCGGCGAACCCTCGCTGATCGCGGAACGGCCAAGCCATGCCCGGGCGGCCCAGGTAGCAGCGCTGATCGCCTCGAGGGTGGTGAAGCCCGCCTGGGTCAGCGCCTCCACCTCGCGGGCCACCAGCCCGTGCGGCAGGTATCCCCCGGCGTCGGTGCCGACGTACACCGGCACGCCGGCCTCTCGCGCCTGGCCGACGACCTCGAACCGGCGCTCGTACAGGTCCCGCATATGCGCCGCATAGCCGGGGTACTTCGCCTCACCGGCGTCGGCGAAGGACGGGAAGTTCGCCGTGTTCACCAGAGTCGGCACGATGGCGATCTGGCGGGCGGCGAAGTCGTCGATGGTGTCGTCCTGCAGCCCCGTCGCGTGCTCGATACAGTCCGTGCCCGCCTCGGCGAAGTCACGCAGAGACTGCTCGCCGAAGCAGTGCGCGGTCACCCGCGCTCCCTCCTCATGCGCAGCGGACACGGCGGCGGCCAGGGTCGGCACGGGCCAGCAGGGCGCGAGGTCCCCGACGTCGCGCTCGATCCAGTCGCCGACCAGCTTCACCCAGCCGTCGCCACGTCGTGCCTCCTGGCGCACATAGGCGACCAGGTCCGGCGGCTCGATCTCGTGCCCG
>NZ_DATFMA010000063.1:0-6562 GCF_035267225.1 Ornithinimicrobium sp. | reverse complement strand
CGGCATGTCCTGCAACCGGCCCTGGGTCTCGGCCAGCTTCGTCCAGTGCCGGTCCTCCAACCGGCCTTTGCGCATGTGCTGCAACGGGATCTCGGACTCGGCCGACAGCAGCCGCATGGTGATCTCCGTGCGGCTCATCTCGAGGCTGAACACCACGGTCGGCATCTGGTGCTTGATCGCCGCCGTCCGGGCCACGTCGAGCGCGAAGGTCGACTTCCCGACCGCCGGCCGCGCAGCCACGATCACCATCTGCCCGGGGTGCAGGCCGTTGGTCAGCTCGTCCAGACTGGTGAACCCGGTGGGCACCCCCACCATCTCGCCGGAGGAGCCGGCGTTGTGCTCGATCTCGTCCAGGGTCGGCTCGAGCAGCTCCGACAGCGCCAGGTAGTCCTCGCCCTTGCGCCGGTCGGCGACGCCGTACACCTCGGCCTGGGCCGCGTTGACGATATCCTCGACGTCGCCGCCGCCCTGGGCGTAGCCCATCTGCACGATCCGGGTGCCCGCCTCCACCAGCCGGCGCAGCATCGCCCGCTCGGAGATGATCTGCGCGTAGTACGACGCGTTCGCCGCAGTGGGCACCGAGGCGATCAGCTGGTGCAGGTAGGCCGTGCCTCCCACCCGGGACAGATCCCCACGTTTGGAGAGCTCATCGGAGACGGTGATGGCATCGACCGGCTCGCCCCGGCTGAAGAGGTCGATGACCGCCTCGTGGATGGTCTCGTGGGCGGGGCGGTAGAAGTCCACCGGCTGGACGATCTCGGAACACTCGCCGATCGCGTCCTTGGAAAGCAGCATGCTGCCCAGGACGCTTTGCTCGGCCGCCACGTCCTGAGGCGGGACGCGCTCCGCCGGACCGGGATCGGGCAGGGTGGCGAAGGGGGGGTCCAGCTCGCTCACGGACACGTCGACACCTCTTTCAGCACCGCCATCACTGGACCACCGGACACCGACACACCCTCCCCCAAGGGTGTGAAGAAGGACCCGATCGCGTCACGCTACGACCGAAGGCGCCACCCTTCAAACGCTTGTCGCGCAGCCCTGTTGATGACCTGGGGACAACTGTGGTCATCATCAACATCAGCGACCCACAGGTTGTGAACACTGGTGTGGACAACCAAGAAACTTTGGCCACATACTGCATCTGACCTGCACTGACGTCTGTCCAGACATGTGGAGAAGAATCAGTTCTCGTTCTAGGTCAAGACTCGGTCATCCACAGTCCAGGAGCAGGCATGCAGGCTGGGGCACAGTCACCCTCGTCCTCGTCGAGGGTGCTGGTACCGCCCCGCGAGATCCTGCGGCTGGCCGTGCCCGCCTTCCTCACCCTCATCGCCGAGCCGCTCTTCCTGCTGGCCGACAACGCCATCGTGGGCTACCTCGGGACCGCCCCGCTGGCTGGCCTGGGCGTCGCCAGCGCCGTTCTGCTCACCCTGGTCGGGGTGTTCGTCTTCCTGGCCTACGGCAGCACGGCGGTCGTGGCACGTCGGGCTGGGGCAGGAGACACCAGAGGAGCCATCGGCGCCGGCCTCGACGGCATGTATCTCGCTGTTCTGCTCGGCGTCGCTAGCGCCCTCGGGCTGGTGCTCCTCGCCCGGCCCGTCGTCGGGCTCTTCGACACCTCGCCCGAGGTCGCCGGGCAAGCCGTCATCTACCTGACCATCTCGGCCTACGGCATCCCGTCCATGCTGGTGGTCCTGGCTGCCACGGGCGTGCTGCGGGGCCTGCAGGACACGCGGACCCCCCTGGTGGTCGCCAGCGTGGGCTTCCCCGTCAACGCCGCCCTGTCGCTGTGGTGGGTCCACGGCATGGGGCTCGGCATCGCCGGGGCCGCGTGGGGCACCGTGGTGGCGCAAAGCGGCATGGCGCTGGCCCTGGTGGCAGTGGTACTCCGAGGCGCCCGACACGCCGCGACTCCTCGTGGCTTCCACCCCGCCGGGGTGCTGAACGCCGCGGTGGGCGGCGTGCCCCTCATCCTGCGCACGCTGTCCTTGCGGGCCACGCTCCTGGCCACGACCTGGGTAGCCGCGGCGCAGGGCGACGTCGAGCTGGCCGCCTTCCAGGTCTCGTTGACGGTGTGGAACACCGCGGTCTTCGCGCTGGACGCCCTGGCCATCGCAGCGCAGGCGATCACGGGCAAGTATCTCGGCGCCTCGGACGTGCCGCGCACTCGGCAGGCGCTGTCCACCCTGGTGCGGTGGGCGATGTGGTTCGGCCTCGCGCTCGGCCTGGTCCTCGCGGCGCTGCACGCCGTCATCCCGCTCGGTTTCTCCACCGACCCCCAGGTGCGCGTGGCGATCGCTGCGGCACTACTGGTGGTGGCGGCGAGCCAACCCATCTCGGGCGTGGCCTTCGTTCTCGACGGCGTGCTGATGGGCGCGGGCGACATGTGGTGGCTCGCGCTCGCGCAGGCCGGGCTGCTTCTCGCCTACCTACCCTTGCTGTACGCCGTCTGGGCCAGTGGAGTCAGTGGCACCGCCGGCCTGGTGTGGCTCTGGGTGGCCTTCTCCGCCTTCATGGTGCTGCGGGCCGTCGTCTTCGTGCTCCGATCGCGCAGCGACCGCTGGATGGTCACCGGCGCGAAGCGATGACCATCCACGACTCAGACGCTGACGACCTCGACCGTCACGGTCGCCGAGACGTCCTCGTGCAGCTTCACGTACGCGGTGTGCTCGCCCAGGTCGCGGATCGGGGTCGGCACCTCGATGCGACGCCGGTCGACCTCGGGCCCTCCCGTCTCGGCGATGGCGCGGGCAATCTCCGCTGAGGTGACCGCGCCGAACAGGCGACCACTGGCACCGGAGCGGGCGCTCACGGTCACCGCCTCCTCCTCGAGGCGGGCCTTGGCGGTCTGCGCCTCCTGCTCGGTGCGGTGCGCCCGCTTGGCCCGAGCCGAGGTGATCGCGTCGACCTGCTTCTGGCCGCCTTTCGTCCACGGCGTGGCCAGCTTGCGGGGCAGGAGGTAGTTGCGGGCGTAGCCGTCCTTGACCTCGACGACGTCACCGGCCTCTCCGAGCCCGCTGGTGGGCTGGGTCAGAATAATCTTCATCTGCGTCTGCCTTCCTTTGCTCGTGGGCCGGCTCAGCGAGCCGAGCTGGAGTAGGGCAGCAGCGCCATCTCGCGTGCGTTCTTCACGGCGTTGGCGATGCGGCGCTGCTCCTGCACGGACACCCCGGTCACGCGCCGGGCGCGGATCTTGCCCCGGTCGGAGATGAACTTGCGCAGCAGCGCCGTGTCCTTGTAGTCGATCGCTTCGATCTTGGCGGCCTTGAGGGGGTTGGCCTTCTTCTTGGGCTTGCGCACAACGGGCTTAGCCATCGTGGTGCTCTCCTTGTCTGACGAGAGCCCGAGCTACCGGCTCGGGATGGGTCTGGGTCTGGGTGTGGTCAGCGGTTCTCAGAACGGTGGCTCGTCGTAGGACGGCCCACCGCCCCAACCGCCACCGGAGCTCTGGTTGCCACCCGAGGAGCCGCCAGTGCTGGCGGAGCCGCCTCCGGTCGCCCACGGGTCGTTGTCCGGGGCAGCACGGTTGCCGCCCTGCTGGGCGCCGGCGGAGGAGCCGCCACGCTGACCGGACTGGCCGCCGCCGTATCCACCTCCGCCGCCGCGCTGGGCTTTGGTGACCGAGGCGGTCGCGTACCGCAGAGAGGGGCCGATCTCGTCGGCCTGCATCTCCATCACGGTGCGCTTCTCGCCTTCCGGTGTCTCCCACGAACGGGAGACAAGCCGGCCGGTCACCACGACCCGGGTGCCGCGGTGCAGCGACTCGGCCACGTTCTCGGCGGCCTCGCGCCAGATGGAGCACCGCATGAACAGGGTCTCCGCGTCCTTCCACTCGCTCGTCTGGCGGTCGAACGTCCGGGGCGTGGAGGCCACCGTAAAGTTGGCCACCGCCGCACCGGAGGGGGTGAAGCGCAGCTCGGGGTCACCGGTGAGGTTCCCGACCAGCGTCAGTGGAGTCTCGCCTGCCATTGCTCAGTCCTTCGTGTCGGTTCGCGGATGGGTACGGTCGGATCGGCGGATGTCGGCGGCCTAGGCGTCCAGGCGCAACAGCTTGGTCCGCAGCACCTGCTCGTTCAGCCCCAGCTGTCGGTCCAGCTCCTGGGCCGTGGCCGACTGGGCGGAGAGGGTGACGACGGCATAGATGCCCTCGGCGTGCTTGCGGATCTCGTAGGCCAACCGGCGGCGTCCCCAGATGTCCATGGTGTCGATGCTTCCGCCGTCCTTGGCGACGACTCCCAGCATCTTCTCCACCGTGGGGCCGAGGTTGCGCTCGTCCATCTCGGGGTCGAGGATCATCATCAGCTCGTACTGACGCATGCGTGAACCCACCTCCTTCGGTCTCAGCGGCCACGGTCTCTCCGTGGCAGGAGGGTTGCGATACGTCCCGTCAGCGGAGGGTCTGAGTTTCTCACCTCGTGGACCCGACAGCCGTCGTCGTCCACAGGTCCGCTGACGAACCCGCACACGATACCGATGCGAGCCGCCGCACGCCTAATTGCGCTCCGGCGCGAGCCCGCACTCGTGCCCCACCGGAGGACCGCGTGGCACGATCGGGGCATGTCCGCCGAGCTGCACACCCCAGCGGGGCCGGTGCGGTATGCCGTGTCGGGCCCCAGTGCCTCGGGGCGTGCCGACCTCGTCCTGATCCACGGCTGGTGCTGCGAGCGCTCGGCGATGGCCACCCTGCGCGAGGAGTACGGCGGGCGTCACCGCATCCTGGAGATCGACCTGCGAGGCCACGGGCAGAGCCTGGACGCGCAGGACGACGGGTCGATGGGGGTCGGGTACCGACGACCGGTGGCCGGGGGGACGGTGCCCGAGGCGCTGTCCCGTGTGCGTATCGAGGACTACGCCGACGACGTACGTACTCTCTGCGCCCGCTCCCGGCTGCACCGGCCGGTGCTCATCGGGCACAGCATGGGAGCGCTTGCGGTGCTCGCCGCGCTGGCCGAGAAGCCACAGGGGGCCCACGCCCCCACCGCAGGCATCCTGCTCGACCCCGCACCGGTGGTCAGCGAGGAGGGCAAGCAGTTCTGGGCCGACGCGGTCGAACCGTTGCGCCGGGACGTCAGCGGCGCATGGAGACGCGCCTTCGCGGCCCGGTTGTTCCTGCCCACGGACCGCGCCTCCCGCGTCACCCTCACTGAGGCCATGGCACGCACCAGGCCCGAGGTCGCGTCCGGGGCCGCCGCCGCGATGGCCACCTTCGACGGCGAGGCGGCTCTGCGCGCGGTGGACCGTCCGCTGCTCGTCGTTCACGGCAACACGGCTGAACGGGCCATCGGGGCAGTGGCGCGGGAGGCGCGCGTCGACCTCACCAGCGGGCAGACCGTGGGGTCCGGGCACTTCATCCATCTCGAGGTGCCCGACCAGGTCATGCCCATGATCACGCGGTGGATGCGCATCGCTCTGCCGGCGCAGGACTCCGGCGACCGCGACTCTGCCGAGGCATCGGGCTCGTCGAGGTCCCGCTAGTCGATGACGACCAGGACGTCACCCTCCTGGACCACGTCGCCGGGTGAGACGTAGACACCGCTCACGGTGCCGCCGGCCTCGAGCAACACAGGGATCTCCATCTTCATCGACTCCAGCAGCACCACCTCGTCGCCCGCCTGCACCTTCTGGCCGGGCTCGACGTGGACCTGGGCGACGTTGGCCACCAACTCGGAGGCGATGTGCTGCGGCATGCGTCCGATCTTGTCAGACCCGCCGAGGGCTGGTCAGGTGCGTCGTGGGCCGGGCCGTGAGGTCGACTGGCGGTCACCTGCCCCGTGTACGGTCGGTCCGACCGTGATGGCCACGGAAGGGATGTCATGCGTATTTCGGTGATCGGCACCGGCTACCTGGGCGCTGTCCACGCGGCCGGCATGGCCGAGCTGGGGTTCGATGTGGTCGGTGTCGACGCCGACCCGGGCAAGGTCGACATGCTCTCCTCAGCCCGGATGCCGTTCTACGAGCCCGACTTCGAGCCCCTGCTGGCCGAGCACGTGGGCGACCGGCTGCGGTTCACCACCGACATCAGCGCAGCGGCGACCGCGGACGTGCACTTCCTGTGCGTGGGCACCCCGCAGCAACACGGGTCGCTAGCTGCCGACCTCAGCCACGTCGACACCGCCGTCGACGCGCTCATCCCGCACCTGGCTCCCGGCTCGGTGCTGGTCGGGAAGTCGACGGTGCCCGTCGGCACCGCCCAGGACCTCACCGACCGCGTGCGGACTCGCTCCCCTCACGGCACCGACGTGGCGGTGGCCTGGAACCCCGAGTTCCTGCGCGAGGGGCTCGCGGTCAAGGACACCCTCCATCCGGACCGGCTCGTCTTCGGCGTCGACGCGGACGCGGGTGGCCACGCCGAGGAGGTGCTGCGCACGGTGTACGCCCGCACCATCGCCGAAGACGCGACCCCCGTCGTGGTCACCGACCTGCCGACCGCCGAGCTCGTCAAGGTCGCGGCCAACTCCTTTCTGGCGACGAAGATCTCCTTCATCAACGCCATGGCCGAGATCTGCGAGGCGGCGGGGGCCGACGTCACGAAGCTGGCCGACGCGATCGGGCACGACGAGCG
>NZ_DATFMA010000062.1:0-66508 GCF_035267225.1 Ornithinimicrobium sp. | reverse complement strand
TCCCCCCGGATTCGCGCCCGCGAGGCCGGGCAAGCTACTGTGCGTGCTCGCACGGACGTGTAGCTTAGTTGGTTTGAGCGTTCGCTTCACAGGCGAGAGGCCAGGGGTTCGAGTCCCTTCACGTCCACCCGTCGAAAGTCCCTCTGACCGCTCCGCGCGCTGTACGACTGAGGTCCGCATGCCTGGTGACCGGCGCACGTATGCTTCCGTTCGGGTGGGCGGCTGCCGCGGGACATCAGCGCCCACCACAGGGTCAGCCGAGCCCCACCTCAGTCTCGATGGAGGAGTCAGCGATGTGTCGTGCCGTCCGTTGCCGTACCTGCGGGAAGACCACCTGGGCGGGGTGCGGCGATCACGTCGACCAGGTCATGGCCGGGGTGCCCCGATCCGACCGCTGCCCGGGTCACGAACGTGAGGCCCGCACGGGCAGCTGGTGGAGCCGGCTGCTCGGTCAGGACTGAGCGCCCCGCCGGAGAAACGGGCGTGCGCTGACCGCACCGACGGCTCGCCGGCTAGTCCTGGGCTGACGGACGCATCTGTCGCCACGGCCGGTCGAGGTCGAACGCGCGCCCCGTCACCTCGCTGACCTCGATCGCGACGACGTTGAACTTCGGTGTGTCGACCCAGGGTCGCAACGGTAGGGCGTCGGCCTCGCGCGCCTCGGGGCCGTCGAGCCGTCGCCCGCGCCCTCGGGCCACGACCGACCAGGCCCGCTCGCCTTCGATGCCGTCGATCTCGAACGCCACATCGCTGTGCATCACGACGCCGAGGAGCTTGCTGCCCTCCGCGGTACGGAACAGCAAGCGTTCACGGGGAGCCACCGTGTAGTTGATCGGCACGATGTGTACCTCGTCGACAAGGTGGTAGGCCAGCCGGCCGAACTCGCACTCGGCGAGCCGCTCCCAGCACTCCAGCTCGTGCAGCTCCTGGATCGGCTCGTCGTCGCTCATAGGCCGATCGTCGGGCGAGGGCCCGTCGTACACCAGGGCCGATGGTCCCCTTCGACTGCGGCATGGCCCATTCTTGTGTACTAAGGTGCGCTGGGGGCTAGCAATGGGGGGCACAGTCATGGGTCGTTCTCGCGTGCGAACAGTGGCGGGGGTCTTGCTTGCGACGTCGCTGGGGGCAGTGGCGTGTTCGGAGGGTTCCTCGTCGGGCGGTTCGTCCTCGGACGACGCGCCGACCCAGTCCGAGCAAGGCAGCTCGACCGGCGGCGACGACGCCTCGTCTTCGGCCTACCCCAGCAGCGGGCCACCGGGAGATCCGGATCAGACCATCGACAAGGCGGATGTGGACGCGGCGGTGGAGCAGTTCGGCCCGATCGCGGAGGATGCCCTCGAGCGCACAGGCGTTCCCGGTGTGGCCGTCTCGGTCGTCTACGACGACGAGGTGGTGATGAGCGAGGGCTTCGGGGTGCGCGAGCTGGGCACGGACGAGCGGGTCGGGGCGGACACCGTGTTCCAGCTGGCCTCGGTGTCCAAGCCGCTGGGATCGGCGGTGGTCGCCTCCATCGTGGGCGATGAGGTCATCGACTGGGATGAGCCCATCACCGAGGTCGACTCGTCTTTCGAGCTGGCCGACCCGTGGGTGAGCGAGCACGTGACCTTTGCAGACATGTATGCGCATCGCAGCGGCCTGCCCGAACACGCCGGCGACATCCTCGAGGATCTCGGCGGTGACCGGCAGGAGGTGCTCGAGGCTCTGCGTTACTTCCCGCTCAGTCCCTTCCGCGCCACCTACGCCTACACCAACGCGGGGCTTACCGAAGCGGGGGTGAGTGCCGCCGAAGCGGCGGGCTCGAGCTGGACCGAGGCCTCGGAAGCACGGCTGTACGAGCCCCTGGGCATGAACCGCAGCAGCAGCTCGTTCGAGGACTACATGGAGTACTCGGACCGTGCGATCCCGCACGTCCGTGACGACCGCGGGGACTGGATCGTTGCGCCCCAGCAGCGGGACGCGCAGGCGCAGTCGCCCGCCGGTGGTGCCTCCTCGACGGTGAACGACATGGCCCAGTTCGCCCGCATGCAGCTCGGCGCCGGGACGTTCGAAGACAAGCAGATCGTCGACGAGGAGGCCCTGCTGGCCACCCGGACGCCGCATGTGACGAGCGGCCCTCCGCGCAGCCCGTCGGCCCGCAGCTCGTTCTACGGGCTGGGGTGGAACGTGTCCTACGACGACCATGGCCGGACGCGCCTCGGGCATTCAGGGGCGTTCGTCATGGGGGCGGCGACGACGATTGCCATGGTCCCGAACGAGGACCTCGCGGTGGTCGTGTTGACGAACGGGCAACCTGTCGGGCTGGACCTGGCCCTCGCCGAGACCTTCGTCGACCTCGCCAGCGAGGGCGAGGTCAGCCGCGACTGGGTCGAGCTCTACGGGGAGGTCATCGAGGCCACGATCTACCCTGAGCCGGAGGTCGACTACACCGACCCGCCCGCTGACCCGGCTCCGCCTGCCGACAGTGACACCTACCTCGGTGACTACGAGAACGACATCTACGGCACCCTGCAGATCGCCGAGGGCTCAGACGGTGACCTGCAGCTGACCGTGGGACCGGACGACTCCACCTTCACGTTCAAGCACTACGACGGCGATACGTTCTGGTTCATGCCCACCGGCGGAGCCAGCATCGCCGAGAACGCGCTGCACGCCACGGGTGTCGTCTTCGAGGTTCCCGACGGTAGTGAGCAAGCCGAGTCGGTCACCGTGCAGTGGCTGGAGGGAGAGTCCCCCGGCGAAGGAGTGGGCACCTTCGAACGCTCGTAGGCGACGCTGTGGGTCGACGACCGAGCCGCGGCCCGACTGCGACAGATCCTCCACACTTGCCGTTTCGGCTTGCGGGCTCTGACGAGTGGCCTAGCGTCGAACGCGTGGGGGGCTCGGCCATCAGGGCCGACCTCAATCAACTCGGAGGAATTCGATGAACACGCGTACTCGGCTGCTCGGTGCAGCCACCGTTCTTTCTTTCAGCATGGCGATGGGTGCGGGGGCCACGGCCACGGCTGCCCCGACAGGGGCGGGAGCGGCAACGGCCGTCGCACCCATGCAGATCCAGGAAGGAACCCAGCCGGTCACCGGGGAGGCCGCAGACGGCACGCTGTTCGACGGCAGGGTGTCGGACCTGTCGGCACAGACGGTGGACGGCGTCGTGCAGTTGACCGGCACCATCACGGGCACCCTGGGCGACGAGGCGATCAGTGACACCTTCACCGCCGAGATCACCGACCTGTCCACCCCGGACTCCCAGCCCGGCGGCTGCCAGGTGCTCAACCTCGACCTCGGCCCGCTCAACCTCGACCTCCTCGGCCTGGTGATCGACCTGGAGCCCGTCGTGTTGGACATCACCGCCGTCCCGGGCTCGAACAAGCTGCTCGGCAACCTCCTCTGCGCGGTCACGGGTCTGTTCGATGGCCCGGGCAGCGCGTTGAACGGCATCACCAACCTGCTCAACCGCGTTCTCGGCGGGCTGGGTCTGGCCGGCTGAACCCTTTCCACGCTCGCCGGCGCTGACCGGTCAGTCGACGGGTGCCCGGGCGAAAGCTCGGGCACCCGTTCGCGCTCAGGCTCCGGCGAGCTCGTGCGGCGCCCTGTCGCGCATCCCCGCCTGAGGGCGGCCGGAGGCGTGACAGCATGAGCGCATGACCGTGTCGAGGGACCAGAACGGCGACCAGCCACGGGTCGCCGTCGTCGGCGCTGGGATCGTGGGCCTGTGCACCGGCTACCAGCTGCTGCGACGCGGAGTGGACGTCACGGTCTACGAGCAGGGGGTTCCGGGCAACAGCCAGTCCGGCGGGGTCTCCCGGGTCCTGCGGTTCGCCCACGATGACCCCCGCCTGGTGCGGGCCACCCGACACGCTCGACGGCTCTACGGGCAGTGGGGCGCCGAGCTGGGCGTGCGGATGGTCTCGGACGACGGGGTGCTGGCTCTCGGCCCCACCGTCCCTGCCCGGCTGGAGGCTCTGCAGGCGGCGGGTGTGGGGGCGCGAGCCCTCGACAGCCCCGAGGTGGCCGAGGTGCTCCCCTTCCTCGCCGGCTATGAGGGCCCCGCCATGCTGGACACCGAGGGCGGCTCGATCGACACCGTCGCCACGATCAGCGCGCTCGCCCGAGCGCTGGGGGAGCGGCTCTGGCCGGAGGAGGTGCTCAGCCTGCGCCCGATCGAGGGAAGCGACGCGGTGGAGGTGCGCAGCGGTGGCACCACCGAGGTCTTCGACCGGGTGGTCGTGGCCGCAGGCCGGGGCACGCCGCACCTGGCCCGTGGCATCGGGTTGTCGTTGCCGGTGCGCCAGGGGGTGCACGTGCGGCTCACGTTCGAGGTCCGCGGTGAGGCGCTCACCCGGATGCCGGCGCTGCTGGACTCCAGCGACGCCTTCGGTGAGACCGGCATCTACGCCGCTGCCGTGCCCGGCAACACCGCGTACGGGCTGGGTCTGAGCCAGAGCACCCCGGTGTCCGAGGACGGCGCCCTGGCTGCACCCGACGAGCTCGCCGACCTTGCCGAGCGCGCCCGCACCTACGTCTCGCGGGCGCTGCCCGGCCTGGACCCCGACCCCTCGGACGTGCGCCACTGCTGGGTGACGGAGCTGCCGTGGGGTCCGGACGGAATGGCGGTGTGGCAAGCCGGCGGGGTGCTCGTCGTCGCCGGGCACAACCTGTTCAAGCACGCCCCGAACCTGGGAGGACAGCTGGCCCACGCGGCCTGCACCGGCGAGCTGGACCCGGACCTGCTCCCGGAAAGCCGCCTGGGTGCGCCGGTAGGCTGAAGGTCTTGCCGGCGCACCGCGTCGCCCCACCGCGCAACCCCGAGGAGTCCGCCCGTGCCCGCACCGGTCGTCGTGTCCGTCGAAGGTCTGGAGCGCGAGATCGACTCCGGGACGACAGCGGGTGAGCTGTTCGCTGGCGACTCCCGCATCGTCGTCGCCCGCGTCGACGGTGAGCTGGTCGACCTCGCCCACACGTTGCGTGGCGGCGAGACGGTGGAACCGGTCGCCATCGGCTCCGCCGAGGGCCTGGCCGTGCTACGCCACTCCTGCGCCCACGTCCTCGCCCAGGCCGTCCAGCAGACCTTCCCCGGCGCCGCGCTCGGGATCGGCCCCCCCATCCGCGACGGCTTCTACTACGACTTCGACGTCGAGACCCCGTTCACCCCGGAGGACCTGAAGCGGCTGGAGAAGGCGATGCAACGGATCGTCAACTCCGGTCAACGCTTCTCGCGCCGGCCGGTCACCGAGAGTGACGCCGTCCGCGAGCTGGCCGGGGAGCCGTACAAGCTCGAGCTCATCGGCCTCAAGGGCGGCTCGACGCAGGATGCGGCCGGCGCCGCCGAGGGCGCTGAGTTGGAGGTCGGCGGGAGCGAGCTGACGATCTACGACAACCTCGACCGCACCGGGGAGGTGGTGTGGGGCGACCTGTGCCGAGGGCCGCATCTGCCGAGCACCAAGCTCATCGGCAACGGCTTCAAGCTGCAGCGCAGCGCGGCCGCCTACTGGCGAGGCAGCGAGAAGAACCCCCAGCTGCAGCGCATCTACGGCACCGCCTGGCCCAGCAAGGCCGAGCTGACTGCCCACCTCGACCGGCTCGCCGAGGCGGAGCGGCGCGACCACCGCAAGCTCGGCACCGAGCTCGACCTGTTCTCCTTCCCCGACGAGCTCGGCTCAGGTCTGGTGGTGTTCCACCCCAAAGGGGGAGTGCTCAAGCGCGAGATGGAGGACTACGTCCGGCGCCGGCACATCGAGGAGGGCTTCGAGTACATCAGTACCCCGCACATCTCCAAGGAGGGGCTCTTCCACACCTCGGGGCACCTGCCCTACTACAAGGACACGATGTTCCCGCCGATGACCTTCGAGGGCAGCGACTACTACCTCAAGGCCATGAACTGCCCCATGCACAACCTCATCTACCGTTCCCGCGGCCGCTCCTACCGGGAGCTGCCGCTCAGGTTGTTCGAGTTCGGGGCCTGCTACCGGTACGAGAAGTCCGGCGTGGTGCACGGGCTGACCCGCGTGCGCGGCCTGACCATGGACGACTCCCACTCCTATGTCGCCCGGGACCAGGCGCCTGCCGAGATCCGGCACCTGCTGGAGTTCGTCCTCGGGCTGCTGCGCGACTTCGGGCTCACCGACTACTACCTGGAGCTGTCCACCCGCGGGGACTCGGAGAAGTTCATCGGCAGCGACGACGACTGGACCGAGGCCACCGCGATGCTGGAGCAGGTGGCCCGGGAGTCCGGGCTCGACCTGGTGGCCGACCCCGGCGGCGCCGCGTTCTACGGGCCCAAGATCTCGGTGCAGGCGCGCGATGCGATCGGGCGCACCTGGCAGATGTCGACGGTGCAGCTCGACTTCAACCAGCCCGAACGCTTCGGCCTGGAGTACCAGGCCGCGGACGGCTCGAGGCAGCGCCCGGTGATGATCCACTCGGCCAAGTTCGGCTCCATCGAGCGGTTCGTCGGGGTGCTCGTCGAGCACTACGCGGGCGCCTTCCCCCCTTGGCTGGCTCCGGTGCAGGTGACGATGATTCCCGTGGCCGAGACCTTCACCGAGCATCTGGCCGGCGTCGCTCAGCTACTCCGGGCCGAGGGCGTGCGCGTGGAGATCGACACCTCGGACGACAGGTTCGGAAAGAAGATCCGCACCGCGCAGAAGTCGAAGGTCCCTTTCATGCTCATCGCCGGCGAGGACGACCAGAACACGGGGGCGGTCTCGTTCCGCTACCGCGACGGCACCCAGAAGAACGGGGTGCCCGTGGCCGACGCGGTGGCCGAGATCACCGCGGTGGTGCGCGAGCGACGGCAGGTTTAGGCGCCGGTGCTCCTACGCGACGCAGCCGTCCGCGTCACCCCACAGCGTGCCTTCCTGCGCTCCTTGGCGCCGATCCTCGCCTGAGGCCCTGGCGGTAGGCCCCCCAGCCTAAGAAGGCCTCGCTGCAGCGTGCCCACCAGTGCCAGCGCTTTCCGCGGCTTCCCGGTCCGAGCCGCGTCGAGACGTAGGATCGTGGCATGGACGACCCCGTGGTTCCCGACGGTGCCGAGGTCACCGACTCCGCCGACCACCCCGGTTCCCCAGACGGCTTCCAGCGACTGTGGACCCCGCACCGGATGGCCTACGTGCGCGGCGAGAAGCCCACGTCAGACCACGGTGAGGGATGCCCGTTCTGCGCCGCTCCTGACCGCACCGACAGCGAGGGGCTCATCGTCCACCGGGGTGAGCACTGCTACGTGGTGCTCAACCTGTTCCCGTACAACCCCGGGCACATGCTCGTCTGTCCTTACCGCCATGTCCCGCTCTACCTGGACCTGCACGAGGCGGAGACCGCCGAGTTCACCGCCCTGACCAAGGCCGCCCTGCAGGCGGTACAGACGGCCAGCGACCCGGCCGGGGTGAACATCGGGATGAACCAGGGCGAGGTGGCCGGAGCGGGCGTGGCGGTCCACTTGCACCAGCACATCGTTCCCCGCTGGGGTGGAGACATGAACTTCCTGCCTATCGTCGCGCAGACCAAGGCCCTGCCGATGCTGCTCGAGGACGTGCGCCGACAGCTGGTCGACGCGTGGCCGTCCACCGGTGCGGCCACAGAGTCTGCATGCTGAACCGCTACGCCCGCGCCTTCTTCGCCAAGCTGTTCGCGCCGCTGGCGGCCGAGCTGCTCCGGCGCGGAATCAGTCCGGACGCGGTGACCATCTTCGGAACCCTCGGCCTGCTCGTGGGCGGCCTCGTGCTCTACCCCATGGGCGAGCTGTTCTGGGGCAGCGCCTTGATGGGGGCCATGGCCTTCACCGACATGATCGACGGCAACATGGCCCGGCAGAGCGGACGCTCCAGCCCGTGGGGCGCCTTTCTCGACTCGTCGATGGACCGGATCGGGGACGGGGCGATCTTCGGGGGCCTCGTACTGTTCTTCGCCGGGTCCGGCCAGGGCGCGAACGCCTACCTGGCCCTCGCCTGCCTCATTGCGGGCTTCCTCACCAGCTACGTCAAGGCACGCGCGGAAGGTCTTGGACTGCGGTGCGAAGGCGGCATCGCCGAGCGGGCCGACCGAGTGGTGGTCATCCTGGTCACCACGGGACTGGTCGGGCTCTTCCTGCCGATGTGGGTGCTCACCGCGGCGATGTCGCTGCTGGCCGCCGCGAGCGCCTTCACCGTGGCCCAGCGGGTCGCCATGGTCCACGCGCAGACCCGGCCCGTCTGATGTCCCGCGCCGCCGAGCGGTGCTGGCTCGTGCTCTTCCGCACCGCCTGGCGTGGCGTTCGCTTCCTGCCCGACCGCAGCGCCTATCGGTTGTTCGACCTGATCGCGGTGGCGGCCCACCGGTACGGCGGCCGCGATGTCGAGGCGCTGCGCGCCAACTACGCGACCGTCCGTCCTGAGCTCGACCCCGCCGGGCTGGACCGGCTGGTGCGCGAGGGGATGCGGTCCTACCTGCGCTACTGGTGCGATGTCTTCCGGCTGCCCGACCGCAGCGCCGAGGAGCTGGCCGCGCTGGTGCGCTGCGAGGGCGACGCGCCGGTGCGCGCGGACGTCGCCGCTGGTCGGGGGCAGGTGCTGTTCCTGGGTCACCTGGGCAACTGGGACACCGCCGGTGCATGGGCCACCGACCACCTGGCTCCGGTGACCACCGTGGCCGAACGCCTACGCCCGGAGGAGCTCTACGCCGAGTTCCTGGCCTTCCGTGAAGGACGAGGGATGACCGTCCTCCCACTGACCGGGGAGGCCGCGGTCTTCGGGCGTCTGGTGCGAGCTGTCCGTGCCGGTGCGTTCGTCCCGCTGCTCGCGGACCGCGACCTCACTCGTACGGGGGTGGAGGTGGACTTCTGCGGGCAGCGCGCGGCCATGGCCTCCGGTCCGGCGGCGCTCGCGGTGAGCACCGGCGCACCGCTGCGTCCGGTGGCGGTGCGGTACGAGCGGCGACCGGACGCTGCGCGGGGGCCGTCGTCCTACCGCATCGTCATCTCCTTCGGCCCACAGGTCCCGGACCGCGGCGTGGGAAGCACCGCCGAGCGCGTGAGCAGCATGACCCAGCAGTGCGCCGACTACCTGGGCGCCGCCGTGCAACGGCACACCGAGGACTGGCACATGATGCAGGCCGTCTTCGTGGGGTCCGGAAACACTCAGCGGGACCAGGCCCCGAGTCGCCGGCCATGAGGGTCGGCCTGGTCAACCCCTACTCCCTCGACACTCCCGGGGGGGTGCAGGCGCACGTGCTCGACCTCGCGGACTACCTGCTCGGCGTGGGGCACCAGGTGAGCGTGCTGACGCCCGCGCTTTCCGGCACCGGCCTGCCCGCGCACGTCCAGTGGGCCGGCAGCGCGGTGGCGGTGCCCTACAACGGATCCGTCGCGAGGCTGGCCTTCGGACCGGCCGTCGCAGCCCGGGTGCGGGACTGGCTGGACACCGGCGACTTCGACATCGTGCACCTACACGAGCCGGCCAGCCCCAGCGTCTCGCTGCTGGCGCTGTGGGCCGCCACCGGGCCCATCGTCGCCACCTTCCACTCCGCGCAGACGAAGTCGCGCTCCCTGCGGCTGGCGGGTCCGTTGCTGCAGCCTGCGCTGGACAAGATCTCGGCGCGCATCGCGGTCTCCGAGCAGGCCCACGCCACCGTGGTGCGACAGCTCGGCGGCCACTGCGTCGTGATTCCCAACGGGGTGGACGTCGGACGCTTCAGGGCAGCAGCGACGTCCACCGCCACGTGGGAGCCTGGACGGGACGAGGTGGAGCGCGAGCCCGGTCGCGACGAGGCTGCCGAGCGGGGGGCCGTGAGTGCGCGCTCGGGTCCGACACTGGTCTTCCTCGGCCGGTTCACCGAGCCCCGCAAGGGGCTGCCGGTGCTGCTGCAGGCTCTTCCCCGGGTGCTCGAGGCCGTCCCGGGCGCTCGTCTGGTCGTGGCCGGACCCGGCGACCCCGCCGAGGTGACGGGACGCGTGCCCGGTTCGGTGGCGGCCCGGTGCGACTTCGTGGGGGTGCTCAGCGACTCCGAGAAGGCGGCGCTGCTGCGACGAGCCGACGTCTACCTCGCTCCCAACACCGGCGGTGAGAGCTTCGGGATCATCCTCGTCGAGGCGATGGCCGCGGGTGCTCCGGTGCTGGCCGCCGACCTGCCCGCCTTCCGCGAGGTGCTCGACGACGGGCGGTCCGGCGAGCTCTTCCCCGTGGCCGACCCCGACGCTCTGGCGGACGCCCTGCTCCGGCTCCTGGGCAGCTCTCGCCGACGCGCAGAGCTGGCCCGGGTGGGGCCCACCCGGGCACAGCGCTACGACTGGTCAGGGGTGGGTCGCGAGGTGCTCGCCGTGTACGACTCGGTGCGGCCGCCGGGAGGACTGGTCCGCTCACTGGCCTCGCCACGGCGCCGCGACGCCGGCGCCCACGGAACTCCCGGGTCCCGGCAGGGCCGGTGATGACGGCGCAGACCGTGTCCATCTTCGCCGTCCTGCTCTCGGTCCTGCTGGCCGTGGGGTGGTACCTCTCCTACACCGCGGTGCGGCTCGACCGCCTGCACACCCGTCTGGACGCCACGGCGGCGGCGCTGGACGTGCAGGTGGTGCGTCGCGCCGAGTGCGCCATCGAGCTGGCCTACGCCGGTGGTCTCGACCCGGCCGGCTCCGCGCTCGTGCTCGACGTGGCCAGGGCGTCCTTGGAGCAGGAGGGCCCGTGGACCCGGCAGCGGAGGGAAGCCGAGTCGGCCATGACGGCCATCCTGCGCCGGGTGCTCGCCGACGGGGACGAGTGCGCGGCGATGCAGGACTGCGCGCTGCGAGTGCGGCTGGCCCGCCGGTTCCACAATGAAGCCGTGGACCGGACCCGGGCGGTCCGCCGACGCCCGGTGGTGCGGGCCCTGCGTCTAGCGGGCCACACGGACCTGCCGGAGCCGGTCGACTTCGACGACGACTGGCCGGGCGTCACCGGCGCTCGGGCGGCGTAGACTGGGAGTCGTTCCCCACTTGTTCTTCTGAAAGGCCTCTGCATGTCGCTCACCCAGTCCGCCCCCGAGCAGCGCAGCGGGACCATGCGAGTCAAGCGTGGGATGGCCGACATGCTCAAGGGTGGCGTGATCATGGACGTGGTCACCCCCGACCAGGCCAAGATCGCCGAGGACGCCGGCGCCGTCGCCGTCATGGCGCTGGAGCGCGTACCGGCCGACATCCGCGCCCAGGGTGGCGTCGCTCGGATGAGTGACCCGGACATGATCGCCGGCATCGTCGATGCCGTGTCGATCCCGGTGATGGCCAAGGCCCGCATCGGTCATTTCGTGGAGGCTCAGATCCTCCAGGCCCTCGGGGTGGACTACATCGACGAGTCCGAGGTGCTCACGCCCGCCGACTACGCCAACCACATCGACAAGTGGCAGTTCACCGTGCCCTTCGTGTGCGGGGCGACCAACCTGGGGGAGGCGCTACGACGGATCACCGAGGGCGCGGCGATGATCCGCTCCAAGGGCGAGGCCGGCACCGGCGACGTGTCGAACGCGACCACACACATGCGCAAGATCGGCGGGGAGATCCGTCGGCTGCAGAGTATGTCCACGGACGAGCTGTTCGTCGCTGCGAAGGAGCTCCAGGCGCCCTTCGACCTCGTCACCGAGGTCGCGGAGGCCGGCTCGCTGCCCGTCGTCATGTTCACCGCCGGGGGGATCGCCACGCCCGCCGACGCCGCCATGATGATGCAGCTCGGTGCCCAGGGTGTCTTCGTCGGGTCCGGCATCTTCAAGTCGGGCAACCCTCAGGCTCGTGCGGAGGCCATCGTCAAGGCCACCACCTTCCACGACGACCCCGAGACCCTGGCCTCGGTGTCGCGCGGCCTGGGCGAGGCCATGGTCGGGCTCAACGTGGACGACATCCCGGAGCCTCACCGCCTCGCCGAGCGCGGGTGGTGAGAGGGCCGCTGGGGCGTTCGGGGCCGGATTGCGCACGGCAGGCCGGGCGCGATCCGGCCCGCGTCGCCCCTGTGGTGGGTGTGCTCGCGCTGCAAGGCGACGTCCGCGAGCACCGGGACGCCCTGGGCCTCGTCGGTGCCGACACCCTGGAGGTCCGTCGCCCGGCCGAGGTGGCCGCCGTGGACGCTCTCGTGGTTCCCGGTGGGGAGTCCACCACCATCGACCGGCTCACCCGCATCTTCGGCGTCCGCGAGCCGATCCTGAAGCGGATGGCGGCGGGCATGCCGGTCTTCGGCTCCTGCGCGGGCATGATCATGCTGGCCGACCAGGTGCTGGACGGCCATCGCGACCAGCAGAGCCTGGGCGGGCTGGACATCACGGTGCGGCGCAACGCCTTCGGCCGGCAGGTCGACTCGTTCGAGTGTGACCTCGACGTCACGGGCCTGGCCAGTGACCCGGCCTACGGCATGGTGCAGGACCAGCCGTTCCGTGCTGTCTTCATCCGCGCTCCGTGGGTGGAGCGGGTCGGGCCACGGGTCGAGGTGCTGGCCACGGTGGCGTACCAAGGTCAGGACCACGTCGTCGCCGTCCGGCAGGGGAACCTGCTGGCCACGTCCTTCCACCCCGAGGTGAGCGGTGACTACCGCGTGCACGGCCTCTTCGTCGACATGGTCGCCGCGCACGTCGGTAGCATCGGCAGCCGACCCGACCACCACCACGAGGGATGAGCGCATGAGTGGGCACTCCAAGTGGGCGACGACGAAGCACAAGAAGGCGGCCATCGACGCCAAGCGTGCCAAGTCCTTCGCCAAGCTGATCAAGAACATCGAGGTCGCGGCGCGCACCGGCGGCGGCGACATGGCGGGCAACCCCACCCTGTACGACGCGGTGCAGAAGGCGAAGAAGACCTCGGTCCCGAACGACAACATCGAGCGCGCGGTCAAGCGCGGTTCGGGCGCTGAAGCGGGGGGAGCGAGCTACGAGGCCCTGACCTACGAGGGCTACGCCCCCGGCGGAGTGGCTCTGCTGATCGAGTGCCTGACCGACAACAAGAACCGCGCCGTGATGGAGGTACGCACCTCGTTGACCCGCAACGGAGGGCAGATGGCGGACTCCGGCTCGGTTGCCTACCTCTTCAACCGCAAAGGGGTGGTCGCGGTACCCAAGGAGGGCCATACCGAGGACGAGGTGCTGGAGGTCGTGCTCGACGCCGGGGCCGAGGAGATGAAGGACACCGGCGACGGGTTCGAGATCGTCAGCGAGGCCGGCGACATGGTGGCGGTCCGCACGGCCTTGCAGGACGCCGGGATCGACTACGACTCGGCGGACGTGTCGTTCCTGCCGAGCGTCGAGGTGCCCCTGGACGCTGACGGGGCCCGCAAGATGATCCGGGTCGTCGACGCCCTCGAGGACTGCGACGACGTCCAGAACGTCTACACCAACGCGGACGTGTCGGACGAGGTGCTCACCGAGCTGGACAGCGCCGACTAGGCCTGTCCTGTTCTTCTGCCACGCCGAGGGGGCTGAGAGTGGCTGTCGACAACGCCTCGACCGCGATGCTGTTTGCGGGCGTGCTGATCCTGCTGGCGGTGCTGGCCGCCCGGCTGTCGGAGCGCATCCGCGTCCCCACCCTGCTGCTGTTTCTGCTGGTTGGGATGCTGGCGGGCTCGGAGGGTCCGGGCGCAGTCGAGTTCGACTCGCCCGCTCTGGCCCAGGCCGTCGGCTCAGCGGCCCTGGCGGTCATCCTCTTCTCCGGGGGCCTGGACACCCGGTGGTCCTCCATCAGGCCGGTGCTGGCTCCGGGCCTGGTGCTGGCCTCAGCAGGGGTGCTCGTCACGGCCGGCATCGTCGGCACGTCCGCTTGGGTGCTGCTGGGGTCCTTCACCGACTTCGAGCTCGGTACCCAGGGGCTGAGCTGGCCCGAGGCGCTGCTGCTGGGGGCGATCGTCTCCTCCACCGATGTCGCGGCCCTCTTCGGCCTGTTCCGCGGACCGACCCCCGCTCCACGTGCCCGCATCCGTAGCCTGCTGGAGCTGGAGTCCGGGACCAACGACCCGGCGGCGATCATCCTGACCACGACGCTGCTCGGCCTGCTCGGCACCTCGGACGCAGGCGCCCTCGACGTGCTGGTCGACGTGACGAGGCAGGTGAGCCTCGGCCTGCTCTTCGGACTCGTGCTCGGACTCGGGGGAGTGTGGTTGGCCAACCGACTGCACCTGCAGAGCACCGGGCTGTTTCCCCTCTACGTGCTCTCGATCGGGCTGGTCAGCTTCGGCGTCGGGGAGATCGCCGGGGCCAACGCCTTCCTCATCGTCTACATCGCAGGCATCGTCATCGGCAACCGGCTCCGCAGACACCGCGACCTGGTGCTGAGCACGACCGACGCCTTCGCGTGGCTGGCCCAGATCATCATGTTCCTGGTCCTGGGCCTTCTCGTGGTGCCCAGCCACCTCGTCGACATCGCGCCGGTGGCGATCGTCCTGACCCTCATCCTCGTCGTCATCGCGCGCCCGGCAGCGGTCATCCTGTGTCTGGCTCCGTTCGACTTCGACCGTGAGTCGACGCTCTATGTCTCGTGGGCGGGGCTGAAGGGGGCGGTGCCCATCGTGCTGGCCACGTTCCCCGCCACCTACGGCATGGCGGGAGCCAGCAACATCTTCTCCATCGTCTTTACCGTGGTCGTCGTCTCGGTGCTGGCTCAGGGCGTGAGCCTGCCGAGCGTCGCTCGGCGGCTGCGGGTCACCGAGGACGAGTCCCGCAGCTGAAGGGGGCGCTGGTCGAAAGTGCCGGTACAGAGCGGGAGCAACGGCGAGTCGGTCACCTCCTCCAGCCTCGCCTCATCGTAGCGTGGAAGCGAACACATGTTCGTAGTCCTGAGGTCAGGGACAATCAGCGTCGAGCGAGGAGTTCGATGCAGACCGTCGGAGGAGGACGTCCGTGCGCGTCATGGCAGTCGACCCTGGGCTGACCCGGTGTGGCCTGGGCGTGGTCGAGGGTGACCGTGGCCGGTCGCTGCGCATGGTCGGCGTCGGAGTGGTCCGTACGCCGGTCGGCGACGATCCCGGGGAACGACTGCTCACCTTGCAGACCGAGATCGACGCATGGTTGGTCGAGCACCGGCCCGACGCAGTGGCGGTCGAGCGCGTGTTCGCCAAGGCCAGCATCAGAGGGATCATGGGGACCGCGCAAGCCTCGGCAGTGCCGATGCTTGCGGCCGCACGGCTGGGGCTCCCGCTTGCCCTGTACACGCCCACCGAGGTCAAGGCGGCGGTCAGCGGGAACGGCCGTGCGGACAAGGCCCAGGTGACGCACATGATCACGCGGATCCTGCAGCTCGAGGTCGCCCCGACGCCCGCAGACGCGGCCGACGCCCTCGCGCTGGCCATCTGTCATCTGTGGCGCTTCGGTGGCCAAGGACAGCGGGACCATGCGGCCTCGACGGAACGAACGCGGCGGGCCTCGTATGGGTCCGCATCCTCGGGATCGAACCGCCTGGCAGCCCTACATGCACAGGCCACGACGAAGACGGCCCCGGGGTCGGCACAGTGGGCGGTCCACGCGGGTCGTCGGCACAGGAAGACACAAGGATGATCGCCACCGTCCGCGGCACGGTGGCTCACGTGGGGCTGGACCATCTGGTCGTCGAGATGGGCGGTGTCGGCGTGAGGGTGCTCACCACGCCTGCCACCGCCGCCGCCTTCAGCGCTGGTGACGACGCCCACCTGCACACGTCGCTGGTGGTGCGCGAGGAGTCGCTGACCTTGTACGGCTTCGCAGACGGTGAGGCCCTGGCGCTGTTCGAGCAGGTACAGACCGTCTCCGGGGTGGGCCCGCGCCTGGCCCAGGCCATGTTGGCCGTGCACGACCCGCTGGAGGTGCGGCGGGCGATCAGCGGTGGCGACGTGGTGGCCCTGACGAAGGTGCCGGGGATCGGGCGCAAGGGGGCGGAGCGCATCGTGCTCGAGCTGCGCGACAAGGTGACTCCACCGGCGTTGGCCCACGATGCCGCCCCGTCGGCCGCGTCCACGAGCCAGACGGGGCATCCGGAGTCCGGTCAGGTCGTCGAAGCGCTCGTCGGTCTGGGCTGGAGCACCCGCCAGGCGGAGGAGGCGGTGCGCACGGTGACCGAGGACCCCGGCCCCGCGAGCTCCACCGGGGCGGCCGAGGTTTCCGGCCTGTTGCGGGCCGCACTCCGGGAGCTCGGGCGATGAGCGTGCCCGACCAGCCGTTCGCCGACGGCTCGGCCGACGCGACCGACAGCTCCCGCCTTCTGGGCGCGGAGCCGGTCGAGGACGAGCGCCAGGTCGAGGCGGCGCTGCGACCGCGCCGGCTGGCCGACTTCCCCGGGCAGGGGCGTGTGCGCGACCAGCTCGGGCTGCTTCTCGAGGCGGCTCGTCGTCGCGGTGCCCCACCTGACCACGTGCTGCTCTCGGGCCCCCCAGGACTGGGCAAGACCACGCTGGCCATGATCGCCGCCGCTGAGCTCGAGCAGCCGATCCGCATCACCAGCGGCCCGGCGATCCAGCACGCCGGAGACCTGGCGGCGATCCTGTCGTCGCTGTCCGAAGGAGAGGTCCTCTTCCTCGACGAGATCCACCGGATGTCGCGGCCGGCTGAGGAGATGCTCTACCTCGCCATGGAGGACTTCCGGGTCGATGTCATCGTCGGCAAGGGACCGGGGGCCACGGCCATCCCGCTCGAGCTGCCGCCGTTCACCGTGGTGGGAGCGACGACCCGTGCCGGCCTCCTGCCCGCTCCGCTCCGGGACCGGTTCGGCTTCACCGGGCATCTCGACTTCTATGGCACCGACGACCTGGTGACCATCCTGACCCGCAACGCCCAGCTGCTGGACATCCGTGCCGATGCGCCGGGCGTGGAGCAGATCGCCTCGCGCTCGCGCGGTACCCCGCGCATCGCGAACCGTCTGCTCCGCCGCGTCCGGGACTGGGCGCAGGTCCACGGGCGGCACGTGGTGGACCTCGAGGCGGCGATGTCCGCGCTGTCGCTGTTCGACGTGGACGACCGCGGCCTGGACCGGCTCGACCGGGCGGTGCTGGACGCGCTGTGCCGGCGCTTCGACGGCGGTCCGGTGGGTCTGAACACTCTGGCCGTCGCCGTGGGGGAGGAGCCCGACACCGTCGAGAGCGTCGCTGAGCCCTTCCTGGTCCGGGAGGGTTTCGTGGTGCGTACGCCGCGCGGGCGTTCCGCCTCGCCGGCAGCCTGGCGTCATCTGGGTCTCCGTGCCCCGGATGAGTCAGCCCAGGCCGCGTTGCCGTTCGCAGCAGGCGATGGTCCCGCCGAGGGGCGCAGCAGGCTGGGCTGACACGCGTTCCCGCTCGGGGCAGGGCGTGTGTGACACGCGGCACCCGGCGGGCGGCGCGCCCAGGAGCCGCGCGTGATTGTGGCGGCCCGCTGGGCCTCACCTACACTGCCGAAGGGCCATCGCGGGCGTACGGCCCCGAGCGATCACCACTGTTCCGCCGTCGAAGGACGATCATGCATGTCTATGCCGCCGCCGCCAGCGGGGGAGGGAGCGGCTCGCTCTCTCTGTTGATCTTGACCCTGCCGCTGCTGCTCCTGGCCTACCTCATCTTCTCCCAGCGTCGGCGAGCCCGCCGCGAGGCCAAGGTGCAGCAGGAGCTGGCCGAGGGTGACGAGGTGATGACCCGGGCCGGCATGTTCGGCACCATCACCTGGCTGAACGGCCCGGTCGTGGGTGTCCAGGTCGCGCCCGGGGTGGTGCTCACCTTCGACCGTCGAGCGGTGATCCCTGCCGTCGTGCCCTCCTCCCGCGACGCCGGGCAGGCCCAGGACCCCGACCCGGACGCCCCCGACGACGGTCGGGGCTGAGGCCTTCGTGGCGCTCAAGCCGCGCAACCGGAAGCCGGCGCGCACCCTCGGTGCGCTCGTCGCCCTGATCGTGCTGCTCTTCGGCGGGCTCGTGGCGGCGACCCAGTGGGCCGACCCCAGAGCGCAGCTCACCCCCCTGCTCGGCCTGGACCTGGCCGGGGGACGTCAGATCGTCATCGAACCGGTGGTCAGCGGGTCGAGCGAGGCGTCCGAGGAGCAGGTGCAGCAGGCGATCGACATCATCCGCCGACGTATCGACGGCAGTGGCACCGCCGAGGCCGAGGTCTCGCGGCTCGGAGGCGACAACATCGCGGTAGCGATCCCGGGCAATCCCTCGGCGGCACAGCTGGAGGCCCTGAGCCGCTCCTCTCAGCTCCAGTTCCGCCCGGTGCTGGTGGCCCAGCCGGTGGGAGCGGACGCCGAGCAGCCGACCGAGCAGCCCGTTCTGCCACTGCCGGACAGCTTTCAGCCCGAGCCGTCGGTGGAGGGCCAGGAGGGCAGCCCCGACGCGCCGACCACCGAAGAGGGTCCCGACGACGCTGAGACGAGCAACGGACCCTTCCCCGAAGGACTGCGGGCGCAGGACGACGCAGACCGGACCGAGGACGTCCCAGGACTGCCCGAGGACGGTGTGGCCCCGGAGCCGAGTGACGCCAGCGACCTGGCGCAGATCACCCCCGAGCTCGAAGAGGAGTTCCTGGCCCTGAACTGTGCCGAGAACACCGAAGGTGAGCGGGTGGCAGCCGCCGCCGAGGACGAGCCCGTCGTCGCGTGCGCCACCGACGCCTCCGAGAAGTACATCCTGGGCCCGGTCGAGCTGACCGGTGCCGCGGTGCAGGACGCCACTGCGGGGCTGGAGCAGGGGCAGGGTGGCTCGACCACCGGTCGCGTCCAGGTGGCCCTCGACCTCGACAGCCAGGGCGGGGACAAGTTCGCCGAGATCACGGCCCGGTTGTTCCAGTACCCGCAAGGACAGGCACAGAACCGGTTCGCCATCGTCCTCGACGGCAGCGCCATCACCGCTCCGGGGATCAACGAGCCGATCTCCGGGGGCCAGGCCAGCATCACCGGTGACTTCACGATGGAGACCGCCGAGATCCTGGCCAACCAGATCAAGTTCGGCGCGCTGCCGATCTCCTTCGACACACTGACCAGCGAGCAGATCAGCCCCACCCTCGGTGGCGAGCAGCTGCGGATGGGCATCATCGCTGGAGTCGTCGGGCTGATGCTGGTCTTCGGGTACTCCTTGGCGCAGTATCGCGCCCTCGGCCTGGTCACCATCGGCTCCTTGGCGGTCGCGGCCGTCCTCGCCTACCTGGCGGTGAGCCTGCTGGGGTGGGCCGCCAACTTCCGGCTCACCATGGCCGGCGTGACCGGGCTCATCGTCGCCATCGGCATCACCGCCGACTCCTTCATCGTCTACTTCGAGCGCATCCGCGATGAGGTACGCGCCGGTCGTCCGTTGCGGTATGCGGTGGACACGGGCTGGGCCCGGGCCCGGCGCACCATCCTCATCTCCGACGCGGTGAACCTCATCGCCGCGGGGGTGCTCTTCTGGCTCTCCGAGTCCAGTGTCAAGGCCTTCGCCTTCACCCTGGGTCTGATCACGGTCATCGACCTCATGGTGATCTTCATGTTCACCCACCCGGTGGTCAGTATGCTCGCCAACACCAGGTTCTTCGGGGAGGGACACCGGTGGTCCGGAATGGACCCCGAGCGCTTGGGGGCCAAGCGGTCCACCTACCTGGGGCGCGGCCGGGTCAACCTGCCGCCGGTCAAGACGAAGCCCTCGCGTGCCGAGATCGAAGGGGGTGTGGTCTGATGGCCCGCTTCGCCACCCTGGGCAACGACCTCTACACCGGCAAGCGTTCCTTCGACATCGTCGGGCGACGCAGGCTCTGGTATGTCGTCTCGGCCGTGCTCATCGTGCTGTCCCTGGTCGGGTTGCTCGGCAGGGGGCTGAACTTCGGCATCGAGTTCCGCGGGGGCTCCGAGCTGCGGGTCAGCAGTGTGCAGGACCTCGGTGACTACGAGGACACCGCGACCGCCGCTGTGGAGCAGGCGGCACCCGATACCGAGCCAACGGTCACCCTGATCGGCGACGACACGGTCCGGGTGCAGACCGGCCAGCTGCGCAACGCCCAGTCCGAGCAGGTGCGAGCCGACCTCGCCGAGGCCTTCGACGTCGGGACCGAGGAGGTGACCAGCTCGTTCGTCGGGCCCTCCTGGGGCGACACGGTCACCACCAAGGCGATCCAGGCGCTGGTCGTCTTCCTGCTGCTGGTCTCGCTGGTGCTGGCCTTGTACTTCCGGACCTGGAAGATGTCCGCCGCCGCGCTGGTGGCGCTGCTGCACGACGTGGTCTTCACCGTCGGCACCTACGCTCTGCTCGGCATCGAGGTCTCACCAGCCTCCATGATCGGCTTCCTGACCATCCTGGGCTACTCGATCTACGACATGATCGTCGTGCTCGACAAGGTGCGCGAGAGCACCGAGCAGGCCATGGACACCAGCCGGATGACGTACGCCGAGGCCGCCAACCTCGCCGTCAACCAGACGCTCGTGCGCTCGATCAACACCTCGGTGGTGGCACTGCTGCCCGTCGCCACCATCGTGGTGGTCGGCGTCGTGTTCATCGGTCCCGGCACGCTGCTCGACCTCGCGGTTGCGCTGTTCATCGGGATCGCGGTGGGCACGTTCTCCTCGATCTTCATCGCCACTCCGCTCTTGGTGCAGCTGCGCCAGCACGACGACGAGGTCGTGACCCTCGACGGCAAGGTGAACCGGCGGGTCCAGCGTGACGCCGCCAAGGCGGACGCGGTCGCTGGGAACACCGGACTCGGTGAGGGCGACCCCGCTGCGTCGTCGCCAGGCTCAGCGTCCGGGCGGCCGGCTCCCCGAGAGGCGGTGACGGGGCGAGAGGTCCACCCCTGGGCCCAGCGCGGTCCACGTAACCAACCCAAACGCCCACCGAGGTCGCGCCGATGAGCTCACTGTCCGATCCCCACCCCGACCAGCGCCGTGACGAACTGGCGCGTGAGGTCTCCCAGGTGCTCCGGGACGTCCCGGACTTCCCGGAGCCCGGCATCGTCTTCAAGGACTTCACGCCTCTGCTGGCCGATCCCGGCCTCAGCGCCCGCGTGGTGGATGACCTGGCCGGGCGGCATCGAGGCGAGATCGACATCGTGGCGGGGATCGAAGCGCGAGGCTTCGTCTTCGGCGCGGCCACCGCCTACGCACTCGCCGTCCCGTTCGTGCCCATCCGCAAGGCCGGGAAGCTGCCCAGCGCGACGTACCGGGTGGACTACGACCTCGAGTACGGCAGCGCGACGCTCGAGATGCACACCGACGCCGTCCGGCCCGGCCAGCGCGTGCTGCTCGTGGACGACGTCCTGGCCACCGGTGGCACCGCCGCGGCGACCGTCGAGCTCCTTCGCCGTGCGCAGGCTCACGTCAGTGCGGTGGAGGTCATCCTCGAGCTCGGCTTCCTGTCCGGCCGGGAGGCCGTGCCGGACGTCATGGTCCGCTCGCTGCTGAGCACCTGAGGCCTCGTTCTCCTCGCCTCGGGGCGGCCACACCCTGCGGGCATACACTGGAGGTATGGGTGAGGACACCGTGGGCCAGGCCGCACCGGCTGTCTCGCCTGGTGTCCGGGCCCGTTGGGCGATTCTCGGCGGTACCCGGTCCACCGACAACCCGGTGCTGGAGCCGCTGCTGCGCGCTGTGCGGGCCACCCACCCGCGGGGCGACCTCAGCCTCATCGAACGCGCCTACCGGGTCGCCGAGGGCGCCCACCGGGGGCAGATGCGCAAGAGCGGCGATGCCTACATCACCCATCCGCTCGCCGTAGCCACGATCCTGGCCGAGCTCGGCATGACCCCCTCGACCATCGCTGCGGCCCTGCTGCACGACACCGTGGAGGACACCACCTACTCGCTCGAGCAGCTCCGCTCCGAGTTCGGCGACGAGATCGCCATGCTCGTCGACGGCGTGACCAAGCTGGACAAGGTGGTCTACGGCGAGGCCGCCCAGGCCGAGACCGTGCGCAAGATGGTCGTGGCCATGTCGCGCGACATCCGGGTGCTGGTCATCAAGCTCGCCGACCGGCTACACAACGCCCGTACCTGGCGCTACGTCTCGGCCGAGTCCGCCGCCCGCAAGGCAGCGGAGACTCTGGAGATCTACGCCCCCCTGGCCCACCGGCTGGGGATGAACACGATCAAATGGGAGCTGGAGGACCTGTCCTTCGCCTACCTCTACCCCAAGGTGTACGACGAGATCGTGCGCATGGTGGCCGAGCGGTCACCGGCCCGGGAGGAGTACCTGGCCCGGGTGCGGTCCCAGATCAGCGCGGACCTCAAGGTCAGCAAGATCCGCGCCACGGTCACGGGCAGGCCGAAGCACTACTACTCGGTCTACCAGAAGATGATCGTGCGTGGGCACGACTTCGAGCAGATCTACGACCTGGTGGCCGTCCGTGTCCTGGTGGAGTCGGTCGGGGACTGCTATGCCGTGCTGGGGGCCCTGCACGCCCGCTGGAGCCCGGTGCCCGGGCGGTTCAAGGACTACATCGCCGTGCCCAAGTTCAACATGTACCAGTCGCTGCACACGACGGTGATGGGGCCGGACGGCAAGCCGGTCGAGGTGCAGATCCGGACGTACCACATGCACCGCCGCGCAGAGTACGGCGTGGCCGCCCACTGGAAGTACAAGGAGGTCGGCAAGGCCAAGAACGGCGACGGCAACGGTGCGGGGGACATGACGTGGCTGCGCCAGCTGGTGGACTGGCAGCGCGACACCAGCGACCCGGACGAGTTCTTGGAGTCACTGCGCTACGAGATCCGCGAGGCCGAGGTGTACGTCTACACCCCGGCCGGCGACGTGATCGCGCTGCCGTCGGGGTCGACCACGGTGGACTTCGCCTACGCCGTGCATACCGAGGTCGGTCACCGGTGCGTCGGCGGCAGGGTGAACGGCAGGCTCATCCCCCTGGAGAAGCCGCTGGTCAGCGGCGACTGCGTAGAGATCATCACCTCCAAGGCGCAGGACGCGGGACCGAGCCGAGACTGGCTGACCTTCGTCAAGAGCGGCCGGGCCCGCACCAAGATCCGGCACTGGTTCTCCCGTGAGCGCCGGGACGAGGCGATCGACCGCGGACGGGATGAGATCGCCAAGGTGCTGCGCAAGCGCAACCAGCCCCTGCAGCGCCTGATGTCCCACGAGTCACTCACGGCGGTGGCAGGCGAGCTGCGCTACCAGAGCATCGAGTCGCTCTACGCCGCGGTCGGAGAGTCCCACGTCTCTGCCGACCACGTGGTCAAGCAGCTCGTGGCCACCCTGGGCGGGGAAGCGGGGGCGACCGAGGACATGGCCGAGGCGGTCACCCCGCGTCGAGGGCGCACCCGCGCGACCAACCCCGGGGTGATGGTCGTGGGGACCGACGACGTCTGGGTCAAGGTCGCCAAGTGCTGCACCCCCGTTCCGGGCGACGAGATCCTGGGCTTCGTCACCCACGGCAAGGGTGTCTCCGTACACCGTGTCGACTGCACCAACGTGGAGAACCTCAAGCGCCACCCCGACCGGCTGATCGACGTCGCCTGGTCGCCGACCGAGGCCAGTGTGTTCATGGTCAACATGCAGGTCGAGGCCCTGGACCGGCCGGGCCTGCTGACCGACATCACCCGGACGCTGGCCGAGCAGCGGGTCAACATCACCTCGGCGTCGGTGCAGACCAGCCGGGACCGGGTGGCGCTGTCCCGGTTCACGTTCGAGATGGCCGACCCCTCCCACCTGGAGAGCGTGCTTCGGGCGGTGCGCCGGGTCGAGGCCGTGCTGGACGTCTACCGGGTCACCGGCACCCAGAACACCGACCCGCACCGGCGGGAACAGCAGGGAGCCTGAACCTGAGCACGCGAGGACGTTTTCAGGCGGTGGGAGCCAGGAAGGCGGCCAGCGCGGCGACGTAGGCAGCGTGGTCGGCCACGCCACACACCTCGCGGGCCGAGTGCATGGACAGCGTGGCCGCGCCCACGTCCACCGTGCTCGCCCCGGTGGCCGCAGCGGTGAACGGCCCCACAGTGGAGCCGCAGGGCAAGTCGGTGCGGTTCACGAACACCTGCAACGGCACCCCGGCCTGTTCGCACGCCAGCCGGAAGGCGGCGGTGCCGACCGCGTCGGTGGCGTAGCGAGCCTGGGCGTTGACCTTCAGGACAGGACCGCCGTTCATCGCCACCGGGTGGAGCGCGTCGTGGCGCTCGGGGTAGTTGGGGTGGGTGGCGTGGGCCATGTCCGCCGAGGCGACCACGGTGCCGGCCATCGCCCGGGCATAGGTCTCGCGTGATCCGCCTCCGGCCAGCACGATGCGCTCCAGCCAGGTGGGGAGAAGCGATGACTGGGCGCCGCTGGCCGTGGTGCTCCCTACCTCCTCATGGTCGAAGAGCACGACAACCGGCACGGGGCCTTGGCCGTCGTGCGCGCCCGGCACGCTACGTAGCAGCGCCTGCACCGCGGCGTGGCAGGTGGCCTGGTTGTCCAACCGAGCCGAGGCCACCAGGTCCCGGTCGCGCCCGATCCGACGAGCGGGGGTCAGGTCATGGGCCATAGCCTCCCAGGCGAGCAGGTCCTGGGGGGCCACGCCCAGACGATCAGCCAGATAGCCGTGGAAGTCACCTGGCTCGTCACCCAGCCCCCAGTGCGGGGCCAGGTGGCGCGCCGGGTTGAGCTTCAGCCCCTCGCGTGTGCTGTCGCGATCGAGGTGGATCGCCAGCTGGGACACTCGCAGCAGCGGGTCGTCGAGATGGAAGAGGATGTGCTGGGCGGCCGTGCCGCGGTCGGTCCGGAGGACGGCTCGCCCCGACAGCCCGAGGTCACGGTCCAGCCAGGAGCTGAGCAGGGGGCCCCCGTAGACCTCGACCCCCAGGCCCTGCCACCCGGCCACGCTCTGGTCAGGGCGAGGTTTGATCCTCAGGTTGGGTGAGTCGGTGTGGCCGGTGACGACGCGGAACGTCGTGGCCGGCGGGTCTGGAGTCCTCGACCATCCGGCACCGGGTTGCACCCAGGCGAGCAGCGATCCGCCCCGGCGCAGCAGGTAGCGGCCGGGGGCGGTGGGCGTGCTGTCTGCCTCGTCGACCTCCACGAAGCCGGACCCGCTCAGCTGTGCCGCGGCGGTGGCCACCGCATGGAAAGGAGAGGGGCTGGCGTCGAGGAAGGCGCACAACGAGCCGGCCAGCTCCGCCGGGTCGGGTACCGACACGTGCAGTCCGCCTCAGCCCGACAGGCCGGAACGCGCCGACGCAAGCCACTGGCGCCTCGTCGTCAGGGCCTGCTCGGCGGCGACGGCGGCCGCGTCGTCACCCCGTTCCCGAGCCGCAACCAGGTCACGCTCCAACCCGGCGACCGCCTTCTCCAGCTGCTCGACCATCGACTGTGCCCGTGCGGTGAGCTCGGGGTCGGTGCGCTTCCATCGGCGGTCCTGCGCGTCGCGGACCGCCTGCTCGACCTTCTTCAGCCGTCCCTCCACCCGCTGCATGTCCGATCGTGGCACCTTGCCGGCCTCATCCCATCGGTCCTGGATCGAGCGCAGCGATCGCTTGGCTGCGGCGAGGTCGGTGATGGGCAGCAGCGCCTCGGCTTCGGCCAGCAGCTTCTCCTTCACCGCGAGGTTGGCCTCGAACTGCCTCCCCTCGGCCGCCACGACTTCGTCCTTGGCGGCGAAGAAGCTGTCCTGCGCGGTGCGGAACCGCTGCCACAGGGCCTCATCGGTGGTGCGCTGGGCTCGGCCCGCGCGGCGCCAGGCCTCCATGAGGCGCTTGAACTCGCCGGCCCCTGCGGCCCAGTCCTTGCTGCCCGACAGTGCCTCGGCCTGCGCCACCAGCCGTTCCTTCTCCCGGCGTGCGGAGGCCTGCTCCTGCTCCAGGTTGGCGAACCAGGCCTTCCGCGTGGCGTCGAACTCCGAACGCGCGTGGGTGAAACGACGCCACAGCTCGTCCTCGACCGGCTTGTCCAGCCGGGGCCCCGCCTGTTGCTGGGACTTCCACTCCTCGAACAGCTCACGCATCCGAGCGCTGGCGGACTTCCACTGCACTTTCGCCGGGTCCTTCTCCGCCATCTTCTCGGCCGCCCGCACCACCTTCTCCCGGGCAGCCGCGGCCGTCGCCTTGGCCTCGGCTCGACGCTGCGACTCGGTCTCCGCGCGGCGGGAGAGCTGGGCCTCGATCTGGCTCACGCGCGCTCGCAACAGCTCCAGGTCACCCACCACGTTGGCTTCGCCGATGTGGGCTCGCAGCGTCTTCAGCGCCTCACGACCTTCCTGAGCGGACAGGTCCGTCTGCTCCAGCCGCTGCGCGAGAAGCACCGCCGAGGCCATGAGCTCGTCGTACTTGCGGGCGAAGTAGGCCAGCGCCTCGGACTCGGTCGAGCCGGGGTATGAGCCGACGGCGCGTTCGCCGTCGGCCGTGCGTACCAGCACCGTCCCGTCGGGGTCGACCCGCCCGAAGGCCAGCGAATCCGGGTCCGGCCCAGGGTGGGCAGCGACGGCAGGACGCACCCTCGCCTTGCGCCCTGCCAGCTGTGCGGGCGACGGAGCCGCAGGTCGCGCGGGGTCTGGCTGCCGGTTCTGCTGGGCGGCGGCCGTCGGCTCCGGTGCGGGCTTCTCGCTCACGACGACGCCTCTCCCTCGATGTCGATCCCGACGATGCTGATCGGCTGCGCCGGGGGGCCTTCGGTTCCACCACCGTCCACACCCTGATCGGCGATGTGATCCACGATGTCCATCCCGCCTGTGACTCTACCGAAGATGGTGTAGCCACCCCCGGCGACCGGCAGCTCGGTGTCATCGAACACCACGAAGAACTGCCCGCCGTTGCTGTCCGGATCCTGGCTGCGCGCCATCGCGACGGTACCCCTCGGGTAGGTGCCGTTCGGGGGTGCGTTCTCGATCCCGAAGGTGTAACCCGGGCCACCTCGGCCGGTGCCCGTGGGATCGCCACACTGCAGCACGTGGATGCCCGAGTCCACCAGCCGGTGGCACGGACTGTCGACCCAGTAGTCCCCCTTGCTGAGCAGCAGGAACGAGGCCACAGTCTGGGGAGCGTCGGCCCCGTTCAGCGTCAGCGTGATCGGCCCGCAGTTGGTCTCGACGGTCACAACCTGCTCATCCGGCGCCGTGGCCGACGGCGCCTGGGTCGAGCGGAAGGTGGGCACGTCGCTCGGCAGCGGTGGCGGCTCGTCGCAGAGTCCGGACCCGGACGCCTGCTCGGGCCCTTGGTCCGCCTGCTCGGCGTCGCTCTCCGGTGCCGCGTCCGAGCTGAAGGTGCACCCGGTGAGCAGGACCGCACCGAGCATGACCGTGAGGAACCCACGGGATCGCCGCGTCATCGGCCGATGACAGGGCAGCATGCATGACCTCCAAGTAGTCCAGGGGCACGGGTCGACCTGCCAGTGTAGGCAACTGCCGCTCCGCGCGAGGTCACCGGCAGGCAACAGTTCAGACACGACTCATGGGGGGCTGGGTCACATCACGTGGCTAGGGTGAGGAGGTGATCGTGCACGCCCTCGAGGCGCAGGCCTTCGGCACCAACTGCTACGTCATCGCCGCCGACGCGGGTGCCGAGTGCGTCATCGTCGACCCCGGTGTCGGAGTCGCGGACCGGGTCAGCCGCCTTCTGAAGCGGCAGCGGCTGACGCCCGCGGCGGTGCTGCTGACCCACGGTCATCTGGACCACGTCTACGACCTGCCCCTCGTCGTAGGGGCCGCGCCGGGGCGACCCGCCGCACATATCCACCCCGAGGACCGCTACCGGCTGCGCAACCCCGCTGGCGACCTGGACCCGGCGTTCGTGACCATGATCGAGGCCCAGCTGGGCTCGCGAGCCGTGTGGCACGAGCCGGAGGTCGTGGTCGAGCTTGCTCCCTCGTGCACCACCGGCGCACGGGCGCCGGGGGTGATGGCCACCCTGTCCGTGGCGGGCCTGGACATCTCGGTGACCCATGCGCCGGGACACACCGAGGGCTCGGTGGTGTTCGGCTTCGACGAGGTCCCCGAGGGGCCGGTCCACCCGGCCGGCTCGCAGAGCGAGCCACCACTGCAGCGGACCGTGCTGTCCGGAGACGTGCTGTTCGCCGGGGCCATCGGTCGCACCGACCTCCCGGGCGGTGACCCCGCCGCGATGACCCGCTCGCTGCGCGACGTCGTCCTGGCCTGGCCAGACTCGACGTTGGTCCTTCCCGGTCACGGCCCCGCGACCACCATGGCCCGCGAGCGCACCTCGAACCCGTTCCTGCGCGGCCGCCTCGTCTAGACTCCGCGGCGTGATCACACCGCGCACGCCCTCCGGAGTCCTGGAACTGCTGCCGGCTGAACAGATCGCCTTCCAGCGGATGCTGGACACCATCCGCGCCGGGTTCGAACGCTTCGGCTTCCTGCCCGTCGAGACGCCCGCCTTCGAGGTCAGCGATGTGCTGTTGACCAAGACCGGGGGGGAGACCGAGCGGCAGGTGTACTTCGTGCAGTCCACCGGTTCGCTGGAGAAGGCCGCCGACGGTGACTCCGGCGCACGGCCGGAGATGGCCCTGCGCTTCGACCTGACTGTCCCGCTGGCCCGCTACGTGGCCGAGCACGAGCATGAGCTGACCTTTCCCTTCCGGCGCTACCAGATGCAGCGCGTCTACCGGGGGGAGCGAGCCCAGCGCGGCCGGTTCCGCGAGTTCTACCAGTGCGACATCGACATCATCGGCAAGGACCACCTCAGCGTGCGGCACGACGCCGAGTGCCCGGCGGTCATCCACGCGCTGTTCGCCGACCTGGACATCGGGCCGGTGACCATCGGCATGAACAACCGCCGCCTGATGCGCGGCTGCTTCCAGCGGCTGGGGCTGGACGACCCCGCCTTGCAGGGCCAGGCGCTGCGTGAGGTGGACAAGCTGGACAAGAGGGGTGAGGGACACGTCAGGGCGGCGCTCTCGTCCGCGCCGTTCGACCTCGATCCGGGCCAGGTGCAGGAGCTCATCGAGCTCGTCGGGGTGCGCAGCACCTCGCACGCAGACGCGATGGCGCACCTGGACCGCCTCGCGGCTCTGCCAGGGCAGGACGCCGAGCTCGAGCAGGGTGTCGCCGAGCTCCGTGAGGTGCTGGAGCTTGTGCGGGCCCTGGGGGTTCCGGAGAGCGACTACTGCCTCAACCTCTCGATCGCCCGCGGGCTGGACTACTACACCGGCACGGTGTACGAGACCACCCTGGACGAGCACCCCGGCATTGGTTCGATCTGCTCGGGTGGGCGCTACGACGAGCTCGCCCGTCATTACACGAGGTCCTCGCTGCCGGGTGTCGGCATCTCGATCGGCTTGACCCGCCTGTTCTGGCAGCTTCGCGAAGCCGGCCTGCTCCACGTCGCGACCAGCACGGTGCAGGTGCTCGTGCCGCTGGTCGACGCAGGCCTGATGACGGAGTCCATGGAGCTGACCACCACGCTTCGCCGCGGTGGCATCAACACCGAGTCGGTCCTGGAGGGCGGCAAGCTCGGACGCCAGCTGCGCTACGCCGACCGCGCCGGAATCCGGTTCGTCGCCATCCTGGGCCCGGCCGAAGTCGCGGAAGGCACCGTCACGCTGCGGGACCTGTGGCGTCAGGACCAGTACACCGTGCCCCTGGCTGAGGCTGTGCGGACCCTGCGCGTCGAGCTCGCCCAGCCGCGGGTGTGAGACGAGCGCGACCGATGTGTTAGCGTGCTATCGCACTAGCACGTCCCGTCCCTGGTCCGAGGTAGGTATGAAACGCCGCAGCCCCACGCGCGACAGCGTGACCGAGCTGTCCTGCGTGCTCGCCGCCCTCGACGACCCGGAGGTGGTCGCCGACTTCCTGGTGGACCTCTGCACTCCGGCCGAGCTGGAGGCGCTGTCGGACCGATGGGCGGTGGTGCCGCTGCTGGCCGAGGGGGTGGCCTACCGTGCCATCCACGACCGCACCGGAGTGAGCGTGACCACGGTGGGTCGCGTGGCCCGCTGTCTGGAGCAGGGGTCGGGTTACCGCGCGGCCCTGGCCTGCCATACCGACCAGGCTGCGCAGCCCGGCGAGCACCGGACCGCACCGGCACGCTAGCCGCGCCGCCCGCCGGCACCGGCACGCCCCCTTGTCCACTCCCGTCGCCACGGAAGGCTCCATGACTCCTGCTGCCGCCCCACGAGAGCGCCTGCGCGTCGCGATCCAGCGCTCCGGGCGCCTGGCCGCCCCCTCACGTGACCTGCTGGCCTCCTGCGGACTGACCTGGCGGGAGAGCCGGGACAAGCTGTTCTGCTACGGCGAGTCGCTGGCCGTCGACCTGCTCCTGGTGCGCGACGACGACATCCCGGGCCTCATCGCGGACGGAGTCTGCGACCTGGGGATCGTCGGTCGCAACGTCGTGGTCGAGCACGACCTGGCCCGTGCCGCCGCCCACCCCGACGAGTCGCTGACCGAGCTGCGAGAGCTGGGGTGGGGCCGGTGCCGGCTGGACATCGCGATCGACGCGGGCGAGCGGTGGCAAAGCCCTGCCCAGCTGGCCGGGCAGCGGATCGCCACCTCCTACCCGTGCATCGTGGGCGCCTGGCTGGCGGAGCACGAGGTGGAGGCCGACGTCGTCACCCTGTCCGGCTCGGTCGAGATCGCCCCTCGCCTCGGGCAGGCCGACGTGGTGTGCGACCTGGTCTCCAGCGGGGCGACGCTGGCCGCGAACAACCTGACCCCGGTGGCCACCCTGCTGCACTCGGAGGCCGTGGTGGTCGGGCCCTCCCATGCGTTGGAAGAGAGCCGGGGCGATCTGGCCGACCTCCTCCTGCGCCGGATGGACGGCGCGCTGCGCCTGAAGGAGACGCGACTGCTGATGCTGCGCAGCCCGCGTGCGGACCTCTCGGTGGTGCTCAACCACCTCCCCGAGGGCCACGAGCCCACCGTCACCGCGGTGGACTCCGCTGCCGGCGGCGTGCAGGACGAGGTGAGCGTCCAGATGCTCTGTCACGGCGCCGTCTCGTGGCAACGGCTGGAGGAGCTGAAGCGCGCCGGTGCGCGCCAGGTCATGGTGCTTCCGGTGGAAGGGATGCTGGCATGAACATCGTCGAGTGGTCTTCCCTCGGCTTCCGGGAGCGCCAGGAGGTCACGGCCCGTGCCACCGCTGCCGCCGGCCCCGAAGTGACCGCGTCGGTCACCCGGACCATGGCGGCCGTCGAGGCCGAAGGCGACGCGGCGGTCCTGGCTGCCACCGCGCGCTTCGACGGGGTCGATCTCGACACTCTCGCCGTGAGCCCGCAGCAGGTCCAGGACGCGGTGAGGCGCCTGACGCCCGAGCTACGGGGGGCGATCACCGAGGCCGCGGGGCGCATCCGGACGTTCCACGCCGCCGGAGCCGTGCCGGACTATGCCGTCGAGACCGCCCCCGGGGTGCGGTGCGAGCGCGTCATGCGCCCGATCGAGCGCGTCGGGCTGTACGTCCCGGCCGGTTCGGCACCGTTGCCCTCGACCGCTCTCATGCTCGGGGTTCCGGCCCAGCTGGCCGGATGCCCGCACATCGTCCTCATCACCCCACCCGACCCGAGCGGCCAGGCCGACGACGCGGTGCTGGCGGCGGCCGCCGAGTGCGGCATCACCGAGATCTTCCTCGGCGGCGGAGCACAGGCGATCGCCGCCCTGGCCTACGGCACCGAGACCGTTCCCGCATGCGACAAGATCTTCGGGCCCGGCAACGCCTGGGTGACCGAGGCCAAGCGCCAGGTGAGCACGGCCGAGGGTGGCCCGGGGATCGACCTGCCGGCCGGGCCCTCCGAGGTCGTGGTGATCGCCGACTCAGGGGCGGACCCGGAGTTCGTGGCGGCGGACCTGCTCTCCCAGGCCGAACACGGGCCGGACTCCCAGGTGCTGCTGCTCACCGACGACCGTCCCCTGGCCGAGGCCGTCGTGGAGCAGGTGGAGACCCAGGTCGAGCAGCTGCCCAGGGCCGAGATCGCGCGCAAGGCGCTGGCCAGCAGCAGGGTGGTCCGGACCGCGACCCTGGACGAGGCCTTCGAGGTCAGCAACGCCTACGCGCCCGAGCATCTCATCCTGGCCCTGCGCGACGCCCACGCTCGCCTGGCGGACGTGCGCCGCGCCGGCTCGGTGTTCCTCGGCGACTGGGCACCGGAGACCCTGGGCGACTACTGCAGCGGCACCAACCACGTGCTGCCCACGGCTGGCGCCGCGCGCTACACCGGCGGGGTCAACGTAGCCAGCTTCCAGGTCGCCATGACCGTCCAGACGGTGACCGAGCAGGGGCTGCAGGCGGCCGGCCCCTGCGCCGTGGAGCTCTCCGAGGCGGAGCACCTGCACGCCCACCAGCGTGCCGTGACCCGGCGGCTGGACCGCGCGGCGCGGCCACCCGGTGACGGAGGGCGGCCATGACGCGCTTCCCGCGCCATCTGGTGCGGGCGGACCTGCAGGCCTTCGACGGATACTCCTCGGCGCGCACCAGCTTCGCCGGACCGCCGGCCCGGATCTGGCTGAACGCCAACGAGGCGGCCGAGCCCAACCGGGCCGATCCCGGCGGAAGCGTGCGTCGTTACCCACCGCCCCAGCCGGAGCCGCTGCGGCGGTCGTTCGCGGACTATCTCGGCGCCCGGCAGAGCCAGGTGCTGTTGGCGCGGGGGAGCGACGAGGCCATCGACGGCCTGGTGCGGACGCTGTGTCCCCCGGGCAGCGACGCCGGGATCGTGGTGTGCCCGCCGACGTTCGGCATGTACGCGGTCAGCGCCGCCGTGCACGGAGTCCCCGTGCATGAGGTGCCCCAGGTCGACGCCGGGCACCGGTTCCGCCACGACCTGGGGGCCGTTGCCGACACCGTCCGCCGGACCGGCGCGCGCGTGGTCTTCCTCGACTCGCCAGGCAACCCCACCGGCAGCACCGTGGACCCAGGCCAGCTGGACACGCTGCTGGGCGACCTCGCCGAGCACAGCGTGGTCGTGCTGGACGAGGCCTACGCCGAGTTCGACGTGGCCGGCAGATCGTGGGTGCCGGACCTGGCACGCCACCCCCACCTGGCCGTGCTGCGCACCATGTCCAAGGCGCACGGCCTGGCCGGGGCCCGCGTGGGCGCCCTCGTCGCCGACCCCGAGCTGGTGCAGGTGGTCGGTCGGGTGCAGGCTCCCTACCCCTTGCCCGCTCCGGCGGTCGAGATGGCGCTGAGCGCTCTCGCACCCGAGGCCATCCAGCACACCCACGCCCGGGTGGCCGCCACCGCGCGCCGCCGTGAACGACTGGCGGCCGTGCTGGCCGGGCACCCGGGCGTGGCCACCGTCTACGACTCGGCCGCCAACTTCGTTCTGGTGCGCTCCGGAGAAGCCGACTCGATGCTGAGCCGACTGCGCGAAGCCGCGATCGCAGTGCGCGACATGCGCCACCTACCCGGCTTGTCCGACGCGCTGCGGGTCAGCGTGGGCACCGAGGAGGAGATCGACGCGGTCGTCCGAGCCCTGCGCGATGACCGCGCCCCCGCCACTGCCCTCAGAGAGGAGCGTGCGCCATGAGCGCCTCGCCCCAGCCCGTGCTGCTGCTCGACCGTGACGGCACCCTGATCGTCGAGCCGGAGGACAACCAGGTCGACTCGTTCGACAAGCTCGCCCTCGTCCCCGAGGTCGTTCCCGCCCTGCTTCGGTTGCGCGATGCGGGCTTCGCCTTCGTCATGGTGAGCAACCAGGACGGCCTGGGCACGCCCGCGTTCCCGGCCGAGGACTTCCAGGGCCCGCACGACCTGCTGCTCCAGATCCTGGCCAGCCAGGGCATCGCGTTCCGCGACGTGGTGATCGATGTCACCCGGCCGGAGCAGCAGGCTCCGACGCGCAAGCCGGGGACCGCGCTGATGACCGGGCTGCTCAGGGACCGCAGCATCGACTGGGAGCGCAGCGCGATGGTCGGCGACCGGATCACCGACGCCGAGTTCGCCCGCAACCTGGGCGTCCCGGCCTATCTGCTCCCGCCCCGGGGCGGTACCCCCGGCCCCCTGCCCGAGCCCAGTGCCGAGGTGCCGTTCACCGTGGCCGACTGGCCGAGCATCGCCCACCAGCTCGTCGACCGGCCCCGCACTGCCGCGGTGCGCCGCGTCACCTCGGAGACGGAGATCGACGTCACGGTCGACCTGGACCGCGCCGGACGCAGCCGCATCGCGACCGGCGTGGGCTTCCTGGATCACATGCTCGACCAGCTCGCCAAGCACGGCGGCTTCTCGCTCACCGTGCACTGCGACGGGGACCTGCACATCGACGAGCACCACAGCGTGGAGGACATCGCACTCGCGGTGGGCGAGGGGATCCGCACCGCCTTGGGGGACAAGCGGGGCATCGGGCGCTATGGCTTCACCCTGCCCATGGACGAGGCACAGGCCACCGCCGCCCTGGACCTGTCCGGCCGACCGTTCTTCGCCTTCTCCGCCGACTTCGACCGCGAGCGCGTGGGCGACCTGCCGACCGAGATGGTGGAGCACTTCTGGCGCTCCTTCGCCGACGCCCTGCGGTGCACCCTGCACCTGTCCATCGCGGGCGGCAACACCCACCACCAGGTGGAGGTGGGCTTCAAGGCGGTCGCCCGAGCCTTGCGACAGGCCATCCGTGCGGAGGGAACAGAGCTTCCTAGCACCAAAGGGGCGCTGTGAGCCCGCCGACAGTGGTGCTGGTGGACTCCGGCGGCACCAACATCGCCTCGGTCCGGTTCGCGCTGAAGCGGCTCGGGGTGAGCGCCGAGCTCACTGCCGATCCGGTCACCATCGAAGCGGCGGACCGCGTCATTCTGCCTGGAGTGGGTGCCGCGGGGGCAGGAATGCGACAGCTACGGGAGGCCGGCCTCGTCCGCGTGCTGCGCGGCCTGCGGCAGCCGCTGCTGGGGGTCTGCCTGGGCATGCAGCTGCTCTTCGAGGCCAGCGACGAGGACGGGGGTGTGCAGTGCCTGGGGCTGCTTCCGGGCCGAGTGCAGCCCATCACACCTGGCCACGGGGTGCGCGTGCCGCACATGGGCTGGAATACTCTGACCCTGAGCAGCCCAGACCCCCTCATCCGTGGCCTCGGCGACGGGGATCGAGCCTATTTCGTGCATAGCTACGCAGCGCCGGTGGACGACCACACCCTGGCCAGCACCCACCACGGGCGCGACTACGCCGCGGTGGTACGGCTGGGCAACCGGTGGGGGTGCCAGTTCCACCCCGAGCGTTCGGCCGGTGTCGGCGAACGGATCCTCGCCAACTTCGTCGCGGGGCAGGCCGATGAGTGAGTTCACCGTGTACCCGGCCCTGGACCTGCGCGGAGGCACGGTGGTGCGTCTGCACAAAGGCGACTACGAGCGGGAGACCCGCTACGCCGGGAATCCGGTCGAGGTGGCCCAGGACTATGCGCGGGCCGGAGCTCGGTGGCTCCACCTGGTCGACCTGGACGCAGCCCGCGCCGGGGGCTACACCCTCACCGCGGTGCTGGAGGAGATCGCGACCAGCACCGGGCTGTGCGTGCAGACCGGTGGGGGGGTCCGGCGTGCGGAGGATGTGCAGCGCCTGCTCGACGCGGGCGCCGCGCGGGTGGTGATCGGGTCGATGGCCGTGCGCGAGCCGGAGACCGTCCTGGGGTGGATCGAGACCTTCGGCCCCGACCAGCTCACCGTCGCCCTGGACACGCGCACCTCCGAGGACGGCGTGTGGGAGCTGCCCGTCTCGGGCTGGACCTCGGTGGCCGAGACCGACCTGCCCACCATGTTGCACCGCTACGCCGAGTCGGGTTTGAAGCACGTCCTGTGTACCGACATCGGCCGCGACGGCACGCTGGGCGGACCCAACCTTCACCTCTACACCTTCATGACCCGCTCCAGCCCCGGGCTGTCGGTACAGGCCTCGGGCGGCATGCGTGACGTCGCCGACGTGCGCAGCGCCCGCAAGACCGGCTGCGCCGGGGCGATCCTCGGCCGGGCGCTCCTGGAAGGACGGATGAGCCTGGGGGACGCCGTGATGGAGGAGCACCCATGAGCCTGGCCCGTCGCATCATCCCCTGTCTGGACGTCCGGGAGGGCCGCGTGGTCAAAGGCACCCGGTTCCGCGACCACGTGGACATGGGTGACATCGTCGACCTGGCCCGGCGCTACCGCGCGGAGGGTGCCGACGAGCTGGTCTTCTACGACATCACCGCCAGCCCCGAACGTCGCCGCGTCGACGTCGAGTGGGTCGCCCGCGTCGCCCGGGTCATCGACATCCCGTTCTGCGTGGCGGGTGGCATCCGCTCCGTCGACGACGCCCGCGCCGTGCTGCACGCCGGGGCGGACAAGGTCTCGGTCAACACCCCCGCCACCCAGCGACCCCAGCTGGTCTCCGAGCTGGCGGAGGCGTTCGGTGTCCAGTGTGTCGTGGTCGGCGTGGACAGCCTGCGCGACGACGACGGACACTGGCGGATCCGCCAGCTCACCGGCAGCCCCGAGGCGACGCTGGCACTACAGACCACCACGCTGGAGTGGGTGACGCGGGTGCAGCAGCTGGGGGCCGGGGAGATCGTGCTCAACTGCATGGGCAGTGACGGCGTCCGGGCGGGTTACGACATCGAGCAGCTGTCCGCGGTGCGCCAGGTGTGCCAGGTTCCGCTCATCGCCTCCGGTGGGGCCGGGCTCGCCGAGCACTTCGCCGAGGTCTTCGCCCTCGCCGATGTCGACGGAGCGCTGGCGGCCAGCGTCTTCCACTCCGGCGCCGTCCCCATCCCCGCGTTGAAGCAGGCGCTGGTCGATGCTGGTGAGGTCATACGCCTGAACCGGGTCGAGGCCGCATGAGCCCGGGGGGACCACTGCGGCTGGACGGCGTACGGGGGGTCGAGGACCTGGCGTTCGAGAAGTCCGACGGGCTGATCCCGGCCGTGGTCCAGGACGCCGACACCGGGCTGGTGCTGATGGTGGGCTTCTGCGACGAGGCCGCCGTACGCCAGACCCTGCAGACTCGGTTGGCCACCTTCTACAGCCGCAGCCGCGGACGAGAGTGGGTGAAGGGCGAGACCAGCGGGAACACGCTCACCGTGGTGCAGGCCAGTGCCGACTGCGACGCCGACACCCTGTTGCTGCGGTGTCGGCCGGCCGGGCCCACCTGTCACACCGGCAGCACGACCTGCTTCGGTGAGCCGGAGCCGACGACGTTCCTCGCTGCCCTGGACCAGCTGGTTCGCCAGCGCGCCCAGTCACGGCCCACCGGCTCGTACACCACGACGCTGCTGGAGGCCGGAGTCTCCCGCGTCGCGCAGAAGGTGGGCGAGGAAGGTGTCGAGACCGCCTTGGCCGCGGTGGGTGAGGACGACGCCACGCTGCTGGGCGAGTCGGCCGACCTCGTCTACCACCTGCTGGTGCTGCTGCGCAGTCGCGGACTGGGATGGGCCGACGTCGAACGCGTGCTCGCCGAGAGGCACAGCGACCGAGTGCACGGCTGACGGCGGGCATGGCCACGGGCTTCCCGCAGGAGCTGACCGACCTGGACCTGCACCGCGAGTGGGTCGCCGGGCACGAGCTTCCGGCCACGTTCGACCCGTTCCGCTGGACGCACCGGGTGGCCGCCTACCGCGCACTGCTCGCTGCCACCAACACCAGTGAGGCGTTCGGCCCGGACAACCGCCGCAACCCGCTGTGGGGGCTGATCTTCCAGCTCCACTGGCAGCTGCGGACCGGCCGCCTGGGGGCCGCGGCCCATGCGAGGGACACGATCGACCCCGACTCCGCCTGGGGCTACGGCAACTACACCCTCTGCGTGCTGCCCTGGCTGGGCGCCGAACGGGCTGGTCTGGTCTCACCGCGGACCATTGCGGACCCGCCCACCAGCAGCCGGTTCCGGTACGTGCGCGCAGGCAGGGTCCCCGCCGAGCTCGACGCCGGTGTCGAGGGTTGGCGGGAGTTCTTCGTGGATCTCGCCCAGCTCGAGCACACCCGGGCGATCGGGCCCACAGCTGGGGAGGGGGACGAGCAGCTCCGGATGGCGATGTGGCGTGCCCACAAGAGCTGCCTCGACGTGGTCGCGGCCCGTTCGTCACGCGACGTCCCCGGCCCGCTGCCGCAGACCGAGCTCGACTTCCTGCGCGGCTGGTGTCGCATGGTCGACTTCCTGTGGGCAGCGGCCTTCCCCACCGACTTCGAGTTCACCGTGGCGCACGGTCTCGACGTCCTGCCGGAGCGGGTGTTGAGCGGCCCCGAGACGGCGACACAGCTGCCGGAGCGAGCTGCCGGCACCACGGCCAACGTCCTGGGTCTGGCCAAGGCCGGCCCGTGGCGTACGCGAGTCAGCCTGTGGCTCTGGCGGCGCGCCATGCGAACCGCTCAGGCGCGGTCCGACGTCCTGACCCTGCTGGACGCGGCGTTTCATCGGCGGGCCGACAACGCCGCCACCCGGGCGCGGTTGCTCTGGCTCGTGGTCGCGCCTCGGCGCCGTCCACACCGGGGGGTGCCGGTCAGCCGGGCGCAGGCTTCAGGCCGTGGCGCCGGGCCTCCAGGGCCGTGAGCGCCCGGATCACCTGCGGGTCGCCGCGCTGCCAGGCCTGCAGGGGCTCCTCCGAGATGGCCGCCAGCTCGCTGGCCCGGGCGTTGGTCAGCGCGCGCAGCGCAAGCAGCTGATGCAGCCGCGGGTCGTCACGGTCCCGGGCGGCAGCGTTCATGGCACGTATCCCGCGTAGCCGGGCCAGCACGTAGAGCCCGAGTACCAGCAGGACGGGAGTACCGCAGGTCAGCAGGCTCAGCCACCATGCGGCCCGGTCCACCGAGGACTCGAGACGGTCGCCGGCCGCCGACAGGTCGGTGCCCGCCGCCGCCACCCCCGTGAAGGCGGCCTGCAGATCGTCACCGACAGCAGGCACGCTGCCGACCCGGCCCACGACGTCGAGCATCCGGTTGGACAGCGCATCACCCGCCTGGCGCATCGACGCCGCGGGAGCGGCCAAGGCGGAGACGGCGGTGTGCACGGCCCGGGCGGCCAGGAGCCAGCCCACCACCCACACGGCCACAAGGACATCGGCCAGGACCTGTCGGCCACGGCGGGCCGGCGTCTGCGCGTACCAGTACATACCGCCCATCATCTCGGCGGGGCCGCACAATGATCCAGTGACCGTCGAACCGGCGCGGGGCCTTCAGGTGGCGCAGCAGCGATGGCTGGACCATCTGCGCGTCGAGCGCGGGCTGGCCGAGCTCTCCCTGGCGGCCTATCGGCGCGACACTGGGCGCTACCTGCAGTTCCTCGCCGAACGGGGCATCCACAGCCCGGCGGACGCCGACCACGGCTCCGTGCAGGACTTCGTGACCGTGCTCACCGACGGTGACGAGAGGCACTCGCCGCTGGCCGCGACCTCGGTCGCCCGTGCCGTCACCGCGGTGCGCGGGCTGCACTCCTTCTGGCTGCAAGAGGGGGAGAGCCCCACCGATCCCGCGGTCACCGTCGCTCCCCCCACGCCGGGGCGCCGCCTGCCCAGCGGGCTCACGGTGGCCGAGGTGGAACGGCTCCTGCGCAGCGCCGCGGTGGGCGGGACACCGGCTGCCCTGCGGGACCGGGCCCTGCTCGAGCTGCTGTACGGGTGCGGGGCACGGGTCAGTGAAGCGGTGGGCCTCGACGTCGACGACGTACATCTGGACTCCGACGCCCCGGAGGCGCCGGACGACCCTGACCACGGGAACACCGGGTCGGTGCGGCTGTTCGGCAAGGGCAGCAAGGTCAGGCTGGTTCCCGTCGGCTCGTACGCGGTGAGCGCGGTCCAGGCCTACCTCGTCCGGGCCCGGCCGGAGCTGGCTCGCGGCGGCCCCGGCACCCCCGCGCTGTTCCTCAACGCACGCGGTGGCCGCCTGAGCCGCCAGAGCGCGTTCACCGTCATCCGCTCCGCGGCGCAGCGGGCCGGCCTGACCCAGACGATCAGCCCGCACACCCTGCGCCACTCCTTCGCCACCCACCTGCTCAGCGGGGGCGCCGACATCCGCGTGGTGCAGGAGCTGCTCGGGCACGCGTCGGTGACCACCACCCAGATCTACACCCACGTCTCCACCGAGCATCTTCGCGAGGTCTACGCCACGGCCCACCCGCGCGCGAGGTAGCCCGTGGCAACCTCGGCGACTAGGGTCGGATGGGTCGGCGGGAGCCGACCTCACCGACTTCAGACAAGGCTGAGACTCACGTGACATCCGAGGCGAACAGCACGCAGACGGGGGCTCGGGGCGGGGCCGAGCACCATCGGCTGCCGGGCACCGAGGGGGCGGGCTCCGGACAGATCGGCCCCACCGGGCGGCCGTTGCCCGACTTCGGGTTCCCCCAGCCCCTGGCCTCCCACGGCCCCGCGCGCGTCATCGCCATGTGCAACCAGAAGGGGGGTGTCGGCAAGACCACCACCACGATCAACCTCGGCGCCGCACTGGCCGAGTACGGCCGCCGCGTGCTGCTGGTGGACTTCGACCCGCAAGGCGCGCTGTCGGTGGGATTGGGTGTGCGCACGCACGAGCTGGACGTCACGGTCTACAACCTGCTCACCGAGCGCGGGCACGACATTGCGGACGTGGTGCAGTCCACCCGTGTCCCCGGGCTCGATGTCGTCCCGGCCAACATCGACCTCTCCGCGGCCGAGGTCCAGCTGGTCGGCGAGGTGGCGCGCGAGCAGGTGCTCTCCCGCGTGCTGCGCCCGGTGGTCGACGACTACGACGTCGTGCTCATCGACTGTCAGCCCTCGTTGGGCCTGCTGACCGTGAACGCGCTGACTGCCGCGCACGGGGTGGTGATCCCGCTGGAGTGCGAGTTCTTCGCGATGCGCGGGGTGGCCCTGCTGATCGAGACCATCGAGAAGATCACCGACCGGCTCAACCCGGCCCTGCAGCTCGACGGCATCCTGGCCACGATGTTCGACGGGCGCACGCTGCACTCCCGGGAAGTGGTGCGCAGCGTGGTCGACCACTTCGGTGCCGACGTCTTCCACACGGTCATCTCGCGCACCGTGAAGTTTCCCGACGCCACCCTGGCGGCCGAGCCCATCACCTCCTACGCCAGTACCCACAGCGGCGCCGAGGCCTACCGCCAGCTGGCCCGGGAGCTGGTCTCGCGTGGCAGCTCGCCCTGAGACGGGCGACGCGGTGCCCGGTGGTGTCCTCACCCGGCGCGGCGCCCCCTTCGAAGTGCACCTGGACGCGTTCACGGGCCCGTTCGACCTGCTTCTGGGGCTGATCTCCAAGCACCGCCTGGACGTCACCGAGATCGCCCTGGCCCAGGTGACGGACGAGTTCGTCGGCTACCTGGACGCCGCTGACTGGGACCTGTCCCAGGCCTCCGAGTTCGTGCTCATCGCCGCGACCCTGCTGGATCTCAAGGCCAGTCGGCTGCTCCCGCAGCCGGACGTCGGTGCCGAGGAGGACCTCGAGCTGATCGAGGCGAGGGACCTGCTCTTCGCACGGCTGCTGCAGTACCGGGCCTTCAAGCAGGTAGCCAGCGACTTCGAACGCCGGATGGCGGCCACCGGCCGGGTGTGGCCTCGGGACGTGGGAGTGGAGGAGCGCTACGCCTCGGTGCTGCCGGAGCTGGTGATGAACGTCTCCGGTGAAGAGCTCGCGCGGGCGGCAGCTCGCGCGCTCACTCCTGTCCCTGAGCCGGCCGTTCCCGTCCGCCACCTGCACGCGGCGACGGTGTCGGTGCGAGAGCAGGCGGTGCTCGTGCTGCAACGGCTACAGCAGGCGGATGGCGCGCCGCTGGCTTTCGACGAGCTGGTGCGGGACGCAGGCTCCCGGGCGGTGGTGGTGGCGCGCTTCCTCGCGCTGCTCGAGCTGTTCCGCGACGCGGCCATCGCCATCGAGCAGTCGGGTCCGTGGGACCCCTTGACCGTGCGCGCGGTGGCCGAGGGCCCGCGTGCGGGGAGCCCGGGCACGCCGCCAGGCCGGCGCACAGCGAGTGAGTTCGACGAGGAGGGCCAGACATGAGCGAGGCCGAGCAGGCGCCTCGGCGTAGGGGTGAGCCCGAGCCGGAGGCGGTACGCCTTGCGGTCGAAGAACTGCCCGGGGGGCTGCGAGCGGCGGTCGAGGCCGTGCTCATGGTGGTGGACGAACCGGTCACCGCACCGCTCTTGGCCGCCGCCTTGGAGGTCGGCGCCGCAGAGGTCCAGGGCGTGCTCGAGCAGCTGGCCGCCGACTACGACCAACAGCAACGCGGCTTCGTGCTGCGCCGCTACGCCGGGGGATGGCGGGTCTACTCCCGTGCCGAGTGCGCCCCGGCCGTCGAGCGGTTCCTGCGCGGTGGCGCCCAAGCGCGGCTGTCCCAGGCCGCGCTGGAGACCCTGGCGGTCGTGGCGTACCGGCAGCCCATCTCCCGGGCCCGGATCAGCGCGGTGCGCGGGGTCAGTGTGGACGGGGTCGTGCGTACACTGCTGGCCCGAGGCCTGATCGCCGAGATCCCGCCGGAGAACCCGTCGGCCGCGATGCTGTTCGGCACCACCGACTCGTTCCTACAGCGGATGGGCATCAGCGACCTGGAGGAGCTGCCGGCGTTGGCTCCCTACCTGCCCACCGACGACGTGCTGGACGAACTGGCCGCGGAAGGACTCGCATGAAGCGCACGGCTGCTGCCCGTGACCAGCACGACCGGCACGACCCGGGCGGCGTGCGCCTGCAGAAGGTGCTGGCCGGAGCGGGATGGGGCTCTCGCCGGGCCTGTGAGGCCCTGATCACCGCCGGACGGGTACAGGTCGACGGCACGGTGGTCAGTGAGCTGGGTCTGCGGGTCGACCCCAGCCGACGGACCGTCCACGTCGACGGCACCCGGGTGGTGCTGGACGACACCCTGGTCTACCTTGCCTTCAACAAGCCCAGAGGTGTCGTCTCGACCATGAACGACGAACGAGGGCGGCCCTGCCTGGCCGACTACGTCGAAGGGCACCGTGGCCGGCTGTTCCACGTGGGGCGTCTCGACGCCGACACCGAGGGCCTGCTCCTGCTGACCAACGACGGTGACCTCGCCCACCGGCTCGCCCACCCTTCCTACGAGGTCGCCAAGACCTACGTGGCTCAGGTTCCCGGGCCGGTGCCCAAGGACCTGGGCCGCCGCCTCCGCGCGGGCGTGGAGCTGGAGGAGGGCACGGTGAGGGTGGACAGCTTCCGGGTCGTCGACTCCCTGCCCGGCAAGGCGCTCGTGGAGGTGGTGCTGCACGAGGGCAAGAAGCACGTGGTGCGCCGCTTGCTGGACCGGGTCGGGCACCCGGTCGAGTCGCTCTCCCGGGTCCAGGTCGGCCCGGTGCGCTTGGGGGAGATCAGGCCCGGTCGCTCCCGTGCGCTGACCCGCGAAGAGGTCGGCGGGCTGCACCGCGCCGCCGGGCTGTAGCGGCCGCTACCCTGACCGAATGCCCCCACGTCCGGTCACCATCGCCATCGACGGGCCCAGTGGCTCGGGCAAGTCGAGCGTCTCGCGAGCCGTGGCCGGCCGACTGGGCCTGCGTTACCTGGACACCGGAGCCATGTTCCGCGCCGTCACCTGGTGGTGCCTCAGCCGGGGGATGGACCTGGGTGACCGGGACCTCGTCGCCGAGGCGGCGGACTCCATCCGGCTGCGGATGGGCACCGACCCGCAGGACCCGTCGGTGGAGGTCGACGGCGAGCGGGTGGACCGCCCCCTGCGCACCGCCCAGATCAGCGCGCAGGTCTCCCAGGTGGCCACCAACCCTCAGGTGCGGCGCATCCTGGCCGCTCAGCAGCGGCGGATCATCGACCAGGCCCGCGGCGACGGTGGAATCGTGGTCGAAGGACGAGACATCACCACGGTGATCGCCCCGGACGCCGAGCACCGGGTGCTGCTCAGCGCCAGCGAGGAGGCGCGCCTGCGCCGGCGGGCTGCCGAGCTGCAGGCCGGGGGGGAGACCCAGAAGGCCGCCCAGCTCCGCGACCAGGTGCTGCGCCGGGATCGCGACGACTCCACCGTGTCCTCGTTCCAGGCCCCGGCCCCGGGCGTACACGGAATCGACACCTCCTCGCTGACGTTCGAGGAGTCGGTGGCTGCGGTGATCGCTGTCGTCGAGACGCCTGGCGAGACCGCCGAAACCCGACCACATACGGAGGATCCCGATGAGCCTGCCCCATGACCCTGCCGACAAGATCGCCGAGTACGCCCATCCCGAGCGGCTGGTCAGCGTGCCCTGGCTCCAGGAGCACCTGGGCCAGCCCGGTCTGGTGGTGCTGGAGTCCGACGAGGACGTCCTGCTGTACGAGACCGGGCACATTCCCGGGGCGCAGAAGCTCGACTGGCACCTGGACCTCAACGACCCGCTGACGCGTGACTACGTCGACGGCGAGCGCTTCGCCGAGGTCATGCAGGCCCGGGGCGTCACCCGCGAGAGCACCGTCGTGATCTACGGCGACAAGAGCAACTGGTGGGCGGCCTACGCCCTGTGGGTTCTGACGCTGTTCGGTCACCCCGACGTGCGGCTGCTCGACGGGGGCCGGGCCGCCTGGCTGGCCGCCGGAGGCGAGATGACCACCGAGGTGCCACAGGTCGAAAGCACCGGCTACCCGGTGGTCACACGAGACGACACGGGGGTGCGCGCGTTCAGGGAGGACGTGCTGGAGCACCTCGGCAAGCCCCTGGTCGACGTCCGGTCGCCGGGTGAGTTCTCCGGTGAGCTGCTGCACATGCCCGACTACCCACAGGAGGGCGCCATGCGCGGCGGCCACATCCCCGGGGCGGCCTCGGTGCCGTGGGCCCGGGCTGCGGCCGAGGACGGCACGTTCCGCCCCCGGGCCGAGCTGGAGGCGATCTACCAGCAGGAGCAGGGGTTGCGCCCCGACGACGAGGTGGTGGCCTACTGCCGGATCGGGGAGCGGAGCTCGCACACCTGGTTCGTGCTCACCCACCTGCTCGGGTTCGACTCCGTCCGCAACTACGACGGTTCGTGGACTGAGTGGGGCAACTCGGTCCGCGTGCCGGTGGAGCGCTGATGACCTCGCAGACAACCGACCTGCCCGCGGCGATGGCCGAGCTGGTCGAGGACTTCACCGCCGTGGGTGAGGCCGACCGGCTGCAGCTGCTGCTCGAGCTGAGCAAGGAGCTGCCCGACCTGCCGTCCCGCTACGCCGACCGGACCGCGGAGATGGAGCGCGTGCACGAGTGCCAGTCGCCACTGTTCCTGGCGGTCGAGGTCGAGCGCGAGAGCGAGGGGGAACCGGCGGTGCGGCTGTTCTTCGACGCACCACCCGAGGCGCCGACCACCCGCGGCTTCGCCGGCATCCTGCACGAGTCCCTGGACGGGCTCAGCCCCGCACAGGTGCTCGCCGTCCCCGACGACGCGCCGTACCGGTTCGGTCTGGCCGCGGCGGTCTCCCCGTTGCGCATGCGCGGCATGGTCGCCATGTTGTCCCGGATCAAGCGGCACGTGGCGGCCGACCACCCGGGGCCGCCTCGATGACGAGCGAGGCCGACGCGACGAGCGACCCGAACGCGTCGGGGTCGCGGGTAGACGACGCGCTGCGAGCCGGGCTCGAAGGCTTCGAGCTGACCGATGCCGACGTCGAGCTCGTCCACGGGGCGCCGGACGCGCTCGGGCCCGACGACGCCGGTGCGGCGGCATTGCCGGTCGTGGCCGTGGTCGGCCGCCCCAACGTCGGCAAGTCCACCTGGGTCAACCGCGTGCTCGGACGGCGCGAGGCGGTCGTCGAGGACGTGCCGGGGGTCACCCGCGACCGCGTCTCCTACACCGCCGAGTGGTCGGGTCGGGAGTTCACGCTGGTGGACACCGGCGGGTGGGAGGTGGACGCCAGCGGCATCCACCTGCGCGTGGCCGAGCAGGCGGAGGTTGCCGTCCAGCTCGCCGACGCGGTGCTGTTCATCGTGGACGGCAAGGTAGGGGCGACCGACACCGACGAGGCGGTGGTGCGGCTGCTGCGCCGGTCGGGCAAGCCCGTCGTGCTCCTGGCCAACAAGGTGGACGACGCGCGCGGCGAGGCGGACGCGGCAGCGCTGTGGTCCTTGGGGCTGGGGCAGCCGTGGCCGGTCTCGGCGCTGCACGGGCGGGGGAGCGGCGACGTCCTGGACGCGTTGTTGGACGTGTTGCCGGAGGTGTCGCACGTGGCGGGTGCGCCCGAGGGCGGGCCGCGTCGGGTGGCGCTCGTGGGGCGCCCCAACGTGGGCAAGTCGAGCCTGCTGAACCGGCTGGCCGGGGCCGACCGCGTCGTCGTGGACGAGGTCGCCGGGACCACCCGCGACCCGGTGGACGAGCTGGTCGAGCTCGGGGGGCAGAGCTGGCTGTTCGTCGACACCGCGGGGATCCGGCGCCGGGTGCACCAGAGCCGGGGTGCCGACTTCTACTCCTCGCTGCGGACCCGGGCGGCGTTGGACAAGGCCGAGGTGGCCGTGGTCCTCATCGACGTCTCCGAGCCGGTGGCCGAGCAGGACATCCGGGTCATCCAACAGGTCATCGACGCCGGCCGAGCGCTGGTGGTGGCCTACAACAAGTGGGACACCCTGGACGAGGAGCGCCACTACTACCTCGAGCGCGAGATCGAGCGGGAGCTGGTCCAGGTCACCTGGGCCCCGCGGGTGAACATCTCCGCCGCGACCGGTCGGCACGTCGGTCGTCTGGATGCGGCGCTGCGGACGGCGCTCGGCTCGTGGGACACCCGCATCCCGACGGGGAGGCTGAACGCGTTCCTCGGCGAGGTCGTGGCGGCCCAGCCTCACCCGGTCCGGTCGGGCAAGCAGCCGCGGATCCTCTTCGCCACCCAGGCCGACACGCGGCCACCCCGCTTCGTGCTCTTCGCCAGCGGCTTCATCGAGGCCGGCTATCGGCGCTTCCTCGAACGCCGGCTTCGGGAGGAGTACGGGTTCGTCGGAACGCCGCTGGAGATCTCGGTGCGGGTCCGCGAGAAGCGTCGCCGCTGAGGGCCGCCCTGGCGCCCGACGGGTGATTGGGAGGCGTGAGCGCTCATGCGATACGGTGCATCTCGCTTCGGCCACGAAGTCTCGGGATGTGGCGCAGCTTGGTAGCGCACCTGACTGGGGGTCAGGGGGTCGCAGGTTCAAATCCTGTCATCCCGACACGACTGACCTGGTGAGAGGGGGTTTCTCACCAGGCCTGCCCCCGGCGGCGATGGCCGTCATCCTCTGCCTGCTCACCTGCATCGTCGGTGTCAGGGTCATCTGCATTGGACATTCATCTGAAGCTCCCGTGACCGCTGCCAGGCAGGTCCAGCCGCGTAGGGGCCGCTCAACGCCGGACTCTGGCCACGCTGCCGGCCACCGATCCTTGCGCCGGACGCCCGTACCTCCCGTGCGCCCGGCGGAGCTCGACGTCGCCGTCTCACGCGGGGGGCGTGCCTATCCTGATCCTGTGAACGGGGAGGGTGAGCGGCGGGGCGTACCCGCAGAGCATCCGCCGGCCGAGTCGCCGAGCCGGCCGGCGTGGGTGCCCAGCCCCAACCTGCTCTCCGCCTTGCGCCTGGTGGGCGTACCGGTCTTCTTCTGGCTGTTGCTCATCGGGGCCGACCTGTGGGCGGTGCTGGTGCTCGTCATCTCGGGGCTCAGTGACTATCTAGACGGCAAGATCGCACGGGCCTACGACCTCACCTCGAAGGCCGGCGGCTACCTGGACGCGATCGCCGACCGGCTCTACATCGCCTCCACACTGCTGGGTTTCGGGCTGCGCGGCATCGTCCCGTGGTGGTTCGTGCTGATCCTGGTTGCGCGGGACGCCTTCGCCGCAGGCATGTACCCGCTGGCCCGGATCTACCGCCTGCCCCCGCCACCGGTCCATTTCGTGGGCAAGGCCGCCACCTTCAACCTGCTGTACGCCTTTCCCCTCCTGTTGTTGGCTGAGCAGGGTGGGGTCGTGCAGGCGCTCGCCCAGCCGGTCGGCTGGGCCTTCATCTGGTGGGGCACGGGGCTGTACTGGATCGCCATCCTCATCTACGCGGTCCAGGTCGCCGACATGGTGCGGCAACGGCGACGACACTGGCAGGTGGCGTCCTCGTGAGGTGGCCCCGTCGCGGTGCGGCTCAGCGCGACGAGGACCCGGCCGCCTCGATGGCTCTGCTCGTGGAGGTGCTCGACCGCCCCGTTGACCCGGGGTACTGGACCGCGACGCAACAGCGGCGGGAGGCGGGCCTCCCAGGTCAGACCAGCAGGCGCAGCCCGTTGCTGGTCCTGACCGTGGTGCTGCTGGGTTTCCTGTTGAGCATTGCCGCCGTGGCGCTGCGTGCCCCGGACCCTCAGGACGCCACCGAGCGCCGCGAGCTCGCCGAGCGCATCGAGATGGCGGGGGAGCAGGGCGATGCCTCCGCGGCGCGGGTGGAGGTGCTGCGCGAACAGGTGTCGGCCCTGGAGTCCCGTCAGGACAATTCGGCGGACCCGGCCCTGGCCGCCGCCCTCGACCAGGCGGGAGAGCAGGCAGGGGCACGCGCCGTGCGGGGGCCCGGGGTGACCATCACCGTGGACGACGCCCCCCGTGAGGGGCTCGAGGATGACCCCGAGCCGGCCGAGCCCGAGCAGCGAGTCCTCGCCGCCGACCTGCAACAGCTGGTCAACGGGCTGTGGTCGTCGGGGGCCGAGGCCATCAGCATCAACGAGCAACGCCTTACCTCCACCGCGTCCATCCGCTTCGCCGGCGAGGCCATCATCGTCGACTTCCGGGGTCTGACCCGGCCTTACACGGTGCGAGCCATCGGGGCCCCCGACGCGCTGGCCGGCGAGCTGGTGGAGGGGCCCACCGGCGAGTACTTCGCCGATCTGGACGCTGAGTACGGGATAGTGATGACCTGGGAGCGCGGGCGGGAGATCGAGGTCCCGGCAGCCGAGCGGCTGAGCACCCGTGTGTCCAGCGTCGAGGATGAGGAGGGCTCGTGATCCCGGTGCTGGGCCTGGTCGTGGGGGTCGTCCTGGGGTTGCTGTTGCAACCCGAGGTGCCGCTGTGGTTGGAGCCGTACCTGGCGATCGCCGTGATCGCCGCGCTGGATGCGGTATTCGGCGGCGTCCGGGCCGGTCTGGAGGGCGTGTTCAACGACCGTATCTTCGTCATCTCGATCGCCTCGAACGTCGTGGTCGCCGCCCTGATCGTGTTCCTCGGTATCCAGCTGGGCGTCGGCGCCCAGCTCTCGACCGGAGTGGTCGTCGTGCTGGGGCTGCGGATCTTCTCCAACGTGGCCGCGATCCGCCGTCACCTGCTGGGAGCCTGAGTGAGCGCACCGGTGCGCGCAGCGGCCTGGCGACGCCTGAAACGGCTGGGCGGGCCGCGGCTGACCCGGGGGAACCTGCTGGCGGCGGGGGTGACCCTGCTGCTCGGAGTGGCGCTCGTGGCGCAGGTGCAGAGCACGGCGGCCTCGGACCTGGAGGAGCTGCGGGAGGAGGACCTCATCGCCCTGCTCGACGACGTGACCAACCGGGCCGACAAGCTCGAGGACGAGGTGCGGCGGCTGGAGCAGGACAAGGCCAGGCTGGAGGCAGGCGGGGACGACGACGCCGCAGCCCGAGCGGCCGAGCGCCGGCTGGAGAGCTACCAGATCCTGGCGGGTACGGTGCCGGTGTCGGGGCCGGGGGTCGAGGTCGTGGTGCGTGATCCCGAGCGCGAGCTGAACACCACCATCGTCATCGACGTGATCCAAGAGCTGAGGGACGGCGGCAGCGAGGCCATCCAGATCGGTGAGGTGAGGGTCGTGGCCAGCACCTGGGTGGAGATGCGGCGCGACACCCTCGTGGTCGACGGGACTTCGGTGTCCGCGCCGTACGAGGTGCTGGCGATCGGCGACCCACACACGCTGGCCGGCGCGCTGGCGATTCCGGGCGGGTTCATCGACAACGTGCGCCGTAGCGGCGGGTCTGTGGACGTCGTGGAGCGCCCGGACATGGTGGTGGATGCGTTGCACGAGCCGAGCCCCCATCAGTACGCTCGGCCCGTGCCATAGCGCCTCGTCCGCCGCGCCGACCGCGGACCGGCACCGCCACCGACGTCGGCCCTGCCAAGGAGATCCATGAGCGAGTTCGAGTACCCGGAGGACCTGCGATACAGCACCGATCATGAGTGGGTCCGGGAGCAAGGCGACGGCGTGGTGCGGGTGGGGATCACCGCGTACGCCCAGGACGCGCTGGGTGACGTCGTCTACGTCAGCCTGCCTGCTGTGGGCGACTCCCTGAGCAAGGGCGACGCGTGCGGCGAGGTCGAGTCGACCAAGTCGGTCAGTGACCTCTACGCGCCGTTGGCCGGGGAGGTCACCTCCGTCAACGAGGCGCTGGACGAGACACCGGAGTCGATCAACACCGACCCCTACGGTGAGGGGTGGATGTACGAGCTCAAGCTGGACGACACCAGCGACCTCGGCGACCTACTCGAGGTGGAGGGGTATCGCGAGCACGTCAACTGAGGTGGAGGCTGGACTACAGTAGGGTGCGGGCCCGTGACGCCGCCAGCGTCAGGTGGCCGTGATCCGTGAGAGAAAGGGCGGTGCCGGCGTGAGCGACCGGGAACGGGAACACCGCTGGAACCAGGCTGACCCGACCACAGCGCGTCTTCCCCCGGGGGCGGACGCACCCAGCGGCGACCACACGTTCGAGGAGGACGCGCCGCGGCTCTCGGCGGAAGACCAGGCCACGGTGGACGCACTGCGACCGGGTACGGCCCTGCTCATGGTGCAGCGTGGCCCCAACACCGGGGCGCGCTTCCTGCTCGACGACGACGAGGTGGGCTCAGGGCGTCATCCTGAAAGTGACATCTTCCTCGACGACGTCACCGTCTCTCGGCGGCATGCCGTCTTCCTGCGCGACGAGGGGGGGTACCGGGTGCGCGACATCGGCTCACTGAACGGCACCTACGTCAACCGCGAACGGATCGACGAGGTCACCCTGGAGCCCGGCGACGAAGTCCAGATCGGCAAGTTCCGGCTCATGTACTACCTCGGGCGGCAGTGAGATCGTCCTCGGCCGAACCGCCTGAGCCGACTACGTCCATCGGGGGAGTCGTTGCCGAGCTGCGTCCGGACTTCCCCGGTGTCAGCGTCTCGAAGATCCGGTTCCTCGAGGCCCAAGGCCTGATCGTGCCCGATCGCAACGACAGCGGGATGCGCGTCTTCCACCCCCGAGACATCGAGCGTCTTCGGTTCATCCTCACCGCACAACGTGACCGGTTCTTGCCGTTGAAGGTCATCCGCGACCATCTGGACGGCCACGACCGGCAGGGCGAGGAGGCCGCAGCGGCGCCACCCGCAACCCTTCCCACACCCGCCGCCACGGCGACCGACGAGGTCGCCCCGCCCCCGGCGCGACGTCGGCAGGTGCGGGTCTCAGCCAGTGAGCTCAGAGAGCACACCGGTCTGGACGCCGCGACCTACGGCGCCCTCAAGAGCTTCGGGCTGTTGCGGGTCGACGCGGCCGGCCGACACGGGGTCGACGACATGGAGATCGCACGCCAGGCCGCGGCCCTGTCCGCCTACGGAATCGAGGCGCGGCACCTGCGGCTGTTCCGGGTGGCGGCGGACCGGGAGATCGGGCTGGCCGAGCAGGTGCTGGAGCCGCTGCGGCGGCGGCGTGCCCGGGGCGCACCGGGGGCCGACCCGGAGCAGGTCCAGGCCGACATCGTCGCGCGCAGCCTCGCGTTGCACTCGGCGCTGGTGCGTGCGGGACTGCGCGCTTCGCGCTGAGCCGCGACGTCAAGCGTCGCGTACCCGGCGGAGGTACGGTGGACAGATGAAACAACTCGACGTGCTCGGGGTGCGGGTGGAGATGCCCACCAACAGCCCCATCGTGCTGTTGCGCGAGCGCGAGGGTCAGCGGTATCTGCCGATCTGGATCGGGGCACCGGAGGCCACCGCGATCGCGTACGCCCAGCAGGGGGTCGAGCCGCCTCGCCCCCTGACGCACGACCTGATGGTGAACCTGGTCACCGCCCTCGGCCACCGCCTGCAGCAGGTGCACATCACCGCCATGCGGGACGGGGTCTTCTACGCCGAGCTCGTCTTCGACGACGGGGAGCGAGTGGTCGAGTCGCGCCCCTCGGACGCCATCGCCCTCGCGCTGAGGTCCTCCACGCCCATCTGGGCCGCCGAGGATCTTCTCGACCTGGCGGGCATCACCATGGCGATCGAGGACGAGGACGAGGTGGAGCGGTTCAAGGAGTTCCTGGACTCGGTCTCGGCCGAGGACTTCGAGGGCGCCGCCGGCTCATCCGAGGGCGACGACGAACCCGACTCCGGCCCCGGGACGTGAGAGCCCGGCGCGTCATCGTTGACCCCGTCCACGGCGCGGCCTACCGTGGACCGAGCCGTTCCACCGGGCCCGTTCTTCCGCAGTCCCGGATGGTGCTGGGGTCAGGCAGGCCGATCCCGGAGGAAGCCGAGCAACGAAGGTCGAGGTCGCCGTGGTAGCAGGAGTGCACCCGTCCGGAACCTCCGGCTCCGGCCCGCGACAGGGAGTGCTGTTCGCGCACGAGCCGTTCTCGGTCGACGAGAGCACCGGCTATCGGGGTCCCACCGCGTGCGGGGCAGCCGGTGTGACCTATCGGCAGCTGGACTACTGGGCCCGGACGGGGTTGCTCGAGCCCTCGGTGCGCAACCCGAGTGGGTCGGGCACCCAGCGGCTGTACAGCTTCCGCGACATCCTGGTGCTCAAGATCATCAAGCGACTGTTGGATACCGGGGTCTCCCTGCAGCAGATCCGCGTCGCGGTCACCCAGCTTCGCGAGAGCGGGGTGGAGGACCTCGCGAACATCACCCTGATGAGCGACGGGGCCACTGTCTACGCCTGCACCTCCGACGACGAGGTCATCGACCTCGTGCGTGGGGGACAGGGGGTCTTCGGCATCGCGGTCGGCAGCGTGTGGCGTGAGGTCGAGGGCGATCTGTCGAGCCTGCCGACCGAGCGGCACGAGCGCCGGGTTCCGCACGCGGCCGACGAGCTGTCTGCCCGCCGGGCCGCCCGCAGCACCGGTTGAACCTGGGGCGCCGCCGTGGCGCCCACCCCCTTTGCTAAGTTGAGACGGTCGCCGGGGGGAGGCGCCGTCGCTTCACGCTGAACGCCGGATACCGCGAAGGAGTCTCATGAGCACGCCGTCCCCCCACCCCCAGACCGTCGACTTCGTCTCTCGTCACATCGGTCCTCGGGACCACGACATCGACACCATGGTCTCGGCGCTGGGCTTCGGCTCACTGGAGGAGCTGGTCTCCCAGGCGGTGCCCGCGGACATCCGCAGCGAACGCGAGCTCGACATCGAGGCGGCGCCGAGCGAGGGCGCGGTCACCGCCGAGCTGCGTGAGCTGGGTGCGCGCAACACGGTGGTGACCTCCATGGTGGGGCTCGGCTACTACAACACCGCCACCCCGCCGGTGGTCCGGCGCAACCTGCTGAAGAACCCGGCCTGGTACACCTCCTACACCCCCTACCAGGCGGAGATCTCCCAGGGGCGCCTGGAGGCCCTGCTGAACTTCCAGACCATGTGCTCGGACATGACCGGCCTGGAGACCTCGGGGGCGTCCCTGCTGGACGAGCCGACGGCCGCCGCGGAGGCGATGACGGTGATGCGTCGCGCGAGCAAGGTGGCCAAGGATGCCGTCCTGCTGGTGGACGAGCACCTGTTCCCGCAGACGCATGCCGTGCTTCGCGGCCGGGCCCACCCGGTCGGCATCGACATCGTGCGCACCGACGTGGCAGCCATCACCGACGAGGTCGACCTGTCGCACGCGACCAAGGGCCGGCCGGTGTTCGGTGTGATCGTGCAGTACCCGGGCGGCGACGGTCGGATCCGCGACTTCCGCCGGGTGACCCAGGTCGCTCACGACGCGGGGGCGCTGGTCGCGGCCGCGGCGGACCTGCTGGCCCTGACCCTGCTCACCCCGCCCGGGGAGTGGGGCGCCGACATCGCCGTCGGCTCCGCTCAGCGCTTCGGGGTCCCGATGGGCTTCGGCGGGCCGCACGCCGGCTACATGAGCGTGCGACGAGGGCTGGAGCGGATGCTCCCGGGGCGCCTGGTCGGGGTGAGCAAGGACGCCGACGGCTCCACCGCCTACCGGCTCGCTCTGCAGACCCGCGAGCAGCACATCCGGCGGGAGAAGGCGACGAGCAACATCTGCACCGCACAGGTGCTGCTGGCCGTGATCTCCAGCATGTATGCCGTCTGGCACGGCCCGGAGGGTATCCGGGCGAACGCGCTGAGGGCCTACACGCACGCCCACGTCCTGGCCCACGAGCTGCGCGCCGGCGGCTACGGCGTCAGCAACGACGACTTCTTCGACACGATCAGGGTGACGGCCACCGGTCGCGCGCGGCGGATCGTGCAGCGGGCCGAGGGTCGCGGGGTCAACCTGTGGTGCGCGGACGAGAACACGGTGCTCGTCAGCGCCGACGAGACCACCATCGACGAACACCTGGCTCTGGTGTGCGACGCCTTCGGCGTGCCCGCGCCTCCGGCTGGAGTGCCTTCGGCCGAGGAGACGGACTGGGCCGAGGAGCACCAGCGCACGTCGGCGTACCTGACGCACCCGGTCTTCCACCGCTACCGCAGCGAGACCTCCATGCTGCGCTACATGCGCCGGCTGGCCGACAAGGACTTCGCCCTGGACCGCGGGATGATCCCGCTGGGGTCCTGCACGATGAAGCTGAACGGCACCACGGAGATGGAGACCATCACGTGGCCGGAGTTCGGGGCGATCCACCCCTTCGCGCCGGCCAACCAGTCGATGGGCTACCACGAGCTCATCGACCAGCTCAGCACCTGGCTGTGCGAGGTCACCGGTTACGACCGGGTCAGCCTGCAACCGAACGCCGGCTCGCAAGGAGAGTTCGCCGGCTTGCTCGCGATCCGCGGGTACCACGTGGCCCGGGGGCAGGAGCAGCGCCGCATCTGCCTCATCCCCGAGAGCGCCCACGGCACCAACGCCGCGAGCGCGGTCATGGCGGGGATGAAGGTCGTGGTCATCAAGACTCTCGACAGCGGCGACATCGACCTGAAGGACCTCGACACCAAGATCGCCGAGCACGGGGACGAGCTCGCCGCGATCATGATCACCTACCCCTCGACGTACGGGGTCTTCGAGAGCACGGTCTCCGAGCTCTGCGCCAGGGTGCACGACGCGGGCGGCCAGGTCTACGTGGACGGCGCCAACCTCAACGCCCTGATGGGCCTGGCCAAGCCCGGGCACTTCGGCGGCGACGTCTCGCACCTCAACCTGCACAAGACGTTCTGCATCCCGCACGGTGGGGGAGGCCCCGGGGTCGGACCGGTCGGGGTGCGCGCCCACCTTGCCCCCCATCTGCCCAACCACCCGCTGGACTCGACCGCCGGGCCGGACCACGGAGTGGGAGCCATCGCCGGAGCGCCTTTCGGCTCCGCGGGCATCCTGCCCATCTCGTGGGCGTACGTGCGCCTGATGGGCGGCGCCGGGCTGACCAAGTCGGCCAAGGTGGCCGTGCTCTCGGCGAACTACATCGCCCACCGGCTCCGCGAGCACTACCCGGTCCTGTACAGCGGCGAGGGCGGTCTGGTCGCGCACGAGTGCATCCTGGACCTGCGCCAGCTGACCAAGCAGACCGGGGTGACCGTCGACGACGTGGCCAAGCGCCTCATCGACTACGGCTTCCACGCCCCGACGATGTCGTTCCCCGTGGCGGGCACCCTGATGGTCGAGCCCACGGAGAGCGAGGACCTGGCCGAGGTCGACCGCTTCTGCGACGCGATGATCGCGATCCGGGCCGAGATCGACCAGGTGGCAGGGGGTGACGTGAGCACCAGCGTGCTGCGCGGCGCCCCGCACACCGCCCAGTGCCTGACCGATGAGTGGACGCATGAGTACGATCGTGTGACCGCCGTATACCCGGGTGGCGTGGACCCCGAGAGCAAGTACTGGCCACCGGTGCGCCGGGTCGACGGTGCCTGGGGAGACCGCAACCTGCAGTGCAGCTGCCCGCCGCTGGAGCAGATGGCCGAGTAGCAGAGGCCGCACTGGATGCGCGGGTCCGGGTGTGGTTAGGTCTCTGCCATGGGAGCAGAGGTCACATCCGCCGCGTTCAGCCGCGAGCAGCGCATCAACTTCCGGCAGAAAGTGGTGCTCGACCTCGATGTCTTCGAACGGATGCTCGAGGACGCGCGGTTCGACTTCACCCGGCCGCAGATGGGACTGGAGATCGAGCTCAGCCTCGTGGACGACGGCTTGGACGCGGCGCTGATCAACGAGGAGGTCCTCAGCGACCTCCACGACGCGAACTTCACCTCCGAGGTGGGGCGCTACAACATCGAGATCAACGTGCCGCCGCGTCCGATGGCGGGGGACCAGGCGGTGCGTCTGGAGCGCTGGCTCAGCCAGTCCCTGCGCAACGCAGGGGACACGGCCCGCGAGCACGGGGCCCGCGTCGTCGCCACCGGCATCATCCCGACGCTGCAGGCCGAGGTTTTCGACGGCGAATGGCTCAGCCTCGGGGTGCGCTACACCGCGCTCAACGACGCCGTGCTCAACGAGCGGGGGGAGGGGATGCAGCTCGACATCGAGGGGCCCACCGGCGAGCAGGTGGTGCAGTACTTCGAGACCATCGGGCCGCTGTCGGGATGCACGTCCGTCCAGCTGCACCAGCAGGTGACCCCGCAGGATTTCCCGACCTACTGGAACGCCGCGTCGGTGATCTCGGGCATCCAGATCGCCATGGGTGCCAACTCGCCGTACCTGTTCGGCAAGCGACTGTGGGCCGAGACCCGGGTTCCGTTGTTCTCACAGATGGTCGACACCCGCTCGGAGGAGCTCAAGCATCAGGGTGTGCGTCCCCGTGCCTACTTCGGACGGCACTGGATCACCTCGATCTTCGACCTGTTCGAAGAGAACGTGAACTGCTTCCCGGCGCTGCTGCCCGAGGCCAGCGACGAGGATCCGGTGAAGACCCTGCACGAGGGCCACACCCCCGACCTGTCCGAGCTGAAGCTGCACAACGGCACGGTGTGGCGGTGGAACCGGCCGATCTACGACAACGCGAACGGCATGCCCCACCTGCGGGTGGAGAACCGCGTGCTGCCGGCCGGGCCCTCGGCCGTCGACATGGTCGCGAACGCGTGCTTCTACTACGGCCTGCTGGAGAAGCTCACCTCCAGCGGTCGGCCGATCTGGACGAAGATGTCGTTCGCCGACGGGGAGCAGAACTTCTTCGACGCCTGCCGGGACGGCATCGCCACGACCGTGACGTGGCCCGGGCTGGGCCGGGTGGCGGCGACCGACCTCGTGGCCGACCATCTGCTCGCGCAGGCCGAGGAGGGCCTGGCCGCCCTCGGCCTACGCCGTCAGGTGCGAGAGCACTACCTGTCGTTGATCGAGGGCCGGTGTGCGGCGAAGCAGAACGGCGCCAGCTGGCAGGTCGCCACCACCGAGGCCTACGAGGCCGCGGGCTACGACCGGAACGGGGCGCTGAAGGAGATGTTCGGACACTACGTGGAGCACCAGGAGGAGAACCGGCCGGTGCATACGTGGCCGGTACCCTCGGTCGAGCCGGTCAGCGGCGACGGTTCCACGCCTCGATGACCGGATCTTCGTGGTGGTGGCCCAGCACGGCGATGGTGCCGGTCTCGAAGGTCACCCGACGCCCCCAGCGCGGGTTCTGACGGAGGTAGACGCCGGCCAGGATGCGCAGCGCATGCCCGTGGCCGACGAGGGCCACGTCCCCGCGATGCAGCTCGGGATAGATCTCCTCCAGCACCCGTGAGCCACGTGCAGCGACCTCCTCCACGGTTTCACCCGGGGTCTCACCCGGTATGACCCCGTGCTCGAACACCGTCCAGCGGAACCCGCGGCGCTCACGGATCTCGTCGGTGGTCACGCCCTCGTAGCCGCCGTAGTCCCACTCACGAAGGTTGTCGTCCACCAGGTCCGGGGTCAGGCCGGCCAGCTCGGCGGTACGCCGGGCCCGCTGCAGCGGGGAGCAGCGCACGTGCACGAACTCGAACTCCTCCAGGGCCGGTCGCACGGCGGTGGCGCCCTCCTCGCCCTCCGGCAGCAAGGGCAGGTCGGTCACGCCGGTGTGCTGACCTGACTTCGACCACTCCGTGGCTCCGTGTCGGACCAGCACCAGCTTGCCTTGCGGGATGATGGGGTTGCCGTCGTCGTCGAAGTCCATGGGGCCGACCCTAGCCAATACGGTGGCGACCCGCGCCCGGTCAGGGGGCACGGGCACCACGGTGTTCGTCTGCGGTTCATCCGGCCATGGCACTCTGGCGCGGTGACGTCGCAGGGCAGGCCCTCGGGCTCGCTGGCTCGCACCCTGACCCGGGGCCAGGCCGTGACCATCGGCATGGGCTCGATGGTGGGCGCCGGGCTCTTCGTGGTGTGGACGCCGGCTTCCGCTGCGGCAGGGCCGCTGCTGCTGCTCAGCCTGCTGCTGGCCGCCCTGGTGGCCGGCGCGAACGCGTGGTCCTCGGCGGTGCTGGCGGCTCGCTACCCGGCGGCCGGCGGCACCTACGTGTACGCCAGCCGGCGTCTGGGCGAGGCGCCGGGGTTCCTCGCCGGATGGTGCTTCGTGGTGGGCAAGTCGGCGTCCTGTGTGGCGATGGCGCTGACCGTCGGGCTGTACGTGGCGCCCGACTACGCGCGCCTTGCGGCGGTGGTGTCCGTCCTGGCGGTCACCACCGCGAACCTCAGCGGAGTGCATCGCTCGGCCGAGGTGAGCCGCGCTGTGGTCGCGCTCGTGCTCAGCGTGCTGGCCGGGCTGGCCGTCTCCGTGCTGGTGGCCCAGCGCAGCGGCGCGGAGGTCTTCACCGCCGCGCCCCCCGGCGAGCCGGGTGTGACCGGGGCCTACGGGGTGCTGCAGGCGGCCGGGCTGCTGTTCTTCGCCTTTGCCGGCTATGCACGCATCGCCACGCTGGGGGAGGAGGTGCGCGACCCGCAGCGCACCATCGGCCAGGCCATCGCCCTCACCTTCGTCATCGTGCTGACCGTCTACCTGGTCGTGGCGATGCTCGTGCTCGGCGTGCTCGGTCCGGCGGACGCGGCGCGTCACGATGCTCCGCTGGCCGAGGTCGCCGCCCGGGTGTGGGATCCCGGCTGGGTATGGCTGGTCCGTTTCGCCGCGGCCGTTGCGGCCTTCGGGGCGTTGCTCAACCTGCTGCTCGGGATCTCGCGTACGACTCTGGCCATGGCGCGCGACGGGCACCTGCCGGCCGTGCTGGCACGCGTGGACGGCGTCCGCGGGCTGCCACGCGCCGCTGAGGTCACGGTCGCCGCGGTCGTCATCGTGGTGGCTCTCAGCCTCGACGTGCGGGGGGCGATCGGGTTCTCCAGCTTCGGGGTGCTGCTGTACTACGCGGCCACGAACGCCAGTGCGCTCACCCTTCGCGGCGCGCGCCGGGTGCACCGCATCGCCGCGGTCGCCGGGCTGGTGGGCTGCCTGGTGCTGGTAGCCACCTTGCCCTGGACCTCCGTGCTGTCCGGGCTGGTGGTGCTCTCCACCGGCCTAGTGTGGTACGCCGTAGCCCGACGCGCCCGCAGCCGGAGGGACGGCGAGTGAGACAACCCCGGCTGAGGTTGCGGCGGCCCCGGTGGTCTCGCACAGTGGACAGATGACAGACGACAACGCCAAGACCATCGCCTTCCTCGTCGCTTCGGAGGGCATCGAGCGCGTGGAGCTGACCCAGCCCCGCGACGCGGCCCACGACTCCGGCTTCGCCACCCACGTCCTCAGCCCGCAGAGCGGCACCGTGCAGACCTTCGACCACCTCGACAAGGCCGAGGAGGTCGACGTGGACCGTGAGGTCTCGCAGGCCTCGGTGGACGACTACGCCGCGCTGGTGCTGCCCGGGGGAGTGCCCAACCCCGATGCCCTGCGGATGGACGAGGGCGCGGTGGCCTTCGTGAAGGACTTCGCCGCCAGCGGCAAGCCGGTGGCCGCCATCTGTCACGCTCCCTGGGTGCTCATCGAGGCCGACGTCGTTCGTGGTCGCCGCGTGACCTCGTTCCCCAGTGTGGCGACCGATCTGCGCAACGCGGGAGCCGAGTGGGTCGACGAGAAGGTGGTCGTCGACGGCAACCTCATCACCAGCCGCAACCCGGACGACATCCCGGCCTTCAGCAGCGCCGTTCTCGAAGCCGCCCAGCACGGCGCCGATGCGGCGCGTCAGGCCGGGTAGGCGGGCTGAAGCTCACATCTCCTCGTGCACCTCGGGGTCACCGCCGAAGAGACGACCGTCGGCGCGCCCGAGCGCGGTGATGGCGGCCATCTGCTGCTCGTCCAGCTCGAAGCCGAAGACGTCGAGGTTGTCCTGCTGGCGTTCCGGGGTGGCCGACTTCGGCAGGGGGAGCACTCCCCGCTGGACGTGCCAGCGCAGGACGACCTGGCCGGGGGTGACGCCGAGCGACTCGGCGATGGAGGTGACCGCGGCCTCCTGGTGCGGCGTGGCTGCCTTGCCCAGGGGAGACCAGGCCTGGGTGCGGATGCCCAGCTGGTCGTGCGTGGCCAGCATGTCGGCCTGGGGAAAGTACGGATGCAGCTCGACCTGGTTGACCACAGGGGTCACACCGGTCGCGTCGATGATGTCGTGCAGGTGAGCGGCGGTGAAGTTGCTGACCCCGATACTGCGCACGAGACCTTCCTGCTGGGCCTGCACCAGCCCGCGCCAGGCGTCGACGTAGAGCTGCTGGCTGGGGTTGGGCCAGTGGATGAGGGCCAGGTCCAGCCGTTCCACCCCGAGCCGCTGCGCCGAGTCGCGTAGCGACTGAACGGCCAGACTGCGCCGGTGGAAGCGTCCGGGGACCTTCGTGGCCAGCATCACGTCCTCGCGGGGCAGGTCGCTACGGTGCAGCGCCTCGCCGACCTCCTCCTCGTTCCGGTAGTTCACCGCCGAGTCCAGGAGGCGGTAGCCATGGTGCAGGGCGCTCACCATGGCCTCGATGCCCTCCTCGCCGGACAGGGGATAGGTGCCGAAGCCGACGGCGGGGATGGCGGTGCCGTCGTGCAGCTCGTAGGTCGGAGCAAGAGTCATGGCCTCACGGTAGGGGCACGAACCCGCGGGCGCCACGGCTCGGCAGGCGTTCGCCGGGCCTGGCGCGACATAGGGTGAGGCATGGCGCGATTCCTCGACATCCACCCGCAGGACCCACAGCCCCGACTGGTCCGCCAGGTCGCCGCGACGCTGCAGGACGGGGGGCTCGTGGCCTACCCGACCGACGCCTGCTTCGCGTTGGGTGCCCAGCTGGGCAACGCGGCGGCGAAGCAGCGGATCATCGATATTCGTCAACTCGACGATAAGCATCATTTCACCTTGGTCTGCCGCGACTTCGCCCAGCTGGGCCAGTTCGTCCACCTCGACAACGCGGTCTTCCGGGCCGTGAAGGCGGCCACCCCAGGCGCCTACACCTTCATCCTGCCGGCGACCCCGGAGGTGCCCAAGAAGGTGCTGCATCCGAAGAAGAGGACGATCGGCGTGCGCATCCCGGACCACCGGATCACCCAAGCCCTGGTGGCCGAGCTCGGGGAGCCGATGCTCTCGAGCACGCTGCTGCTGCCAGGACAGGATGAGCCCATGGCGCTCGGCTGGGAGATCAAGGAGGCACTGGACGCCGTGGTGGACGTGGTGATCGACGGCGACGAGACCGGTGGTGACCCCACCACAGTGATCGACCTCTCGGGGGACTACGCCGAGGTGGTCCGGGTCGGCGCCGGGGACCCCGCGCCGTTCGAGTAGAAGCGGGGAGAGCGCGTTGCCGCGACCTTACTTGACATAAGGTTCCTTATCGGCGTTTATGCACTGTCGCCAGGGTCACCAACCGTGCTGTCTGCGCACCGCCATCGTGCGCGGGGCACCGCCGGCGGTCTGTCCGGACGGGCCGGAGGGCGCGAGAGCGATCAGCTCCTGGGCCCGCCCCGCATGGCCGCAGGCGGCCTCGATGGCCACCTCGTCCCACCGGGCCACGTCGTCGTCGGGAGCCGCCAGGCGCGCCGTGGCGTTCGCCCGCCGAGCGAGCTCCTGGTCGGCGACGCTCAGGGCGTGCGTGGTGACGATATGAGCGACGTCGACCACCGCACTGATGATGTCCTGGTCCACGTGACGCTCGCGGGTGAGCCAGGACCATCCTCCCGCCGGCAGGTCGGCGAACGGCTGGCCGCGCACCAGGGACAAGGCGGTCACAAGGTGCTCGATGCCTTCGCATCCCTGGGACTGTGCTCGCAGGCGCAGCCGCCGGAACAGGTCGATGTCGGTCAGCGCGCCGTCGACCCGGTAGCGGCCCGCGACCTCGGTGACCTGCTGGTCGCCCCGCCACCGGTTCCAGGTCAGGTAAGGGGTGTGTGTGCGGGGGTCGTCGCCCAGCCACTCGCGCAGCACCAGCAGGTCGTTGCGCGCACGGAGGCGGTCCAGCGCGAACGTCTCCGCGACCTCGTGCAGGGTTCGCCCGTGCTCCCCGAGCACGAGGAAGGCCATCACCTCGGCGTAGTAGGCCTCGCCCCGGTGCAGCGGAGTGCCGCTGGCGGTGACCTGCGCGGGCCCGAGCAACGACAGCCTCGGGGTGGGGCAGGTGGGGTCGAACCAGGCGCGCAGGTCGGCAGGCAGTCCAGGGTCGGCGGCCCGCATCGTGGCTCGCGCCGAGGAGCTGGCGCAGGGAGCCAGGCGTTGCAGGTCCTCGGCGGTGGTGGCTGCGACCCCCAGATAGACCCGGTCCGGCAGCGGCAGCAATGACTCGGGGCCGGGGCGCCCCCCCAGCCGAGCCGGCCGCGGCATGGTGTACGCGGGCAGGGCCGAGCCGGCCTGGTCCACCACCTGCTGCCACCGACTGCCGGTCTGCCGGGCACGGGGTGCGGCGACGTCCTGCACGCAGCGGGTCTGCATCAGCATCGCCACACAGGCAGCGGCCTCGGCGTCGGAGAGACCGACGGCGTTCAGCGTGAGGTCCGACCCGTCCAGCCTGGCCACTCCCGCCGAGGTGAGCTCGACCTGCCTGTGCCGGCGCATGCGCCCGTCCGGACCGCTGGGTGCCACCAGGCGGGTGCTGCCCTCGGAGCTGGTGACGTGGACCGGCCGGATACGCTTCGGCCGTGGGCCCGCGGCGTCGCCTCGCAGCTCGTTGAGGTCGGCTTCGACCGCGTTGCTCTCCACGCTGACCGACCTCGCCCAGGGGTTCGTCGCCAGCTCGAGGCTCACGTGCCGGGCGAAGTCGGCGCACCGCTGCGGGTCGCCGGTGACCTTCACCTCGGCGCGCGAGCCGGCGTTGACCATCCACAGCTCCCCGGTGACGGTGACCCCGAGCGTGATCAGGAGCGGGTAGGCAGCAGCGGCCGGTGTCTCGTCGCTGGGCAGCGGGCTGCCGTGCCGCAGCAGCCAGCGGTCGGAGCGGGCGGCCTCCCATCCCGGTGGCGGGGCCGCCGGCGCCGCCAGATGCAGCACCAGGCCTAGAGCCCCCAGCTGCAGGGCGTCGACCTCGGGCGGATCGCGGCCCTCCTCGCGGCACCGGGCACTCATCGCGCGCAGGTGCAGGTCGAGACAGTGCAGCGTCTCTCGGTGAGCCCAGCCGAGCAGGCGCACACTCTGTTCGGTGTCCCACACCTCGGGGGGCGGAAGGGCGGTTGTGCGGCCGGGGCGGCGGGCTCGGCGCTGGTCGCGGCGCTGCGCCTGCCACAGCTCGAACAAGGCGCCCGCCAACAGGCTGCCGCCGCGCTCCAGGCCCGGGTTCAGCCAGGACGGCCGGGTGCCCCTGGCCCGGGCCACCTGGCCGTCGCGAGACGGAGTCGGAGCGCTCCGGGGCGGGATGGCCACCTTCCATCCGGGCTCCACCTGGTCGGCATCGGCCAGCCGGTGCCCGCCCGGCTGGATGATGTCGGCCGAAGCCTCCAGGATCTCGGGGTACCGGCTTGCCGAGCCCAGCCAGTGCGCCGCGATCGAGGCCAGCGTCTCCCCGGCCTGGACGGTATGCACGTGGTGGGACCGGAGCCTGTCGTGGGTCCCGTCCCTGCTGCTCAGGGCCGCGGCTCGGGGTTCGGCCGGTGGCAGGGTCAACACCAGGCCGGGAGTGAGGAAGCCCGGGCGCATCCCCAGCAGCTCGGAGTTGAGGTCGAGGATCTCGGTGTAGCGCGCCGCCGACCCGAGCTGGTTCTCGGCGATCGACCACAACGACTCCCCGCGGCGCACGGCGTGCCGGCGCTGAGGAGCCCGGTTCACCTCGGCGTGCCCGTTGGTCCTGGAGTGCCGGAGACGACGGCGCGCCACGATGGCCGCCGCTGCTCCGACGACCAGACGCGTCGCGGACATTCCCCATCGCCCCCTCACCGCTGTCTGGCAGGTCCCCGTACCGGATGTCCGTACCGATACCCCGCTCTTCTTATGGTAGCCGTACGATCTCGGGCGTGTTCCCACCCAGGCTCAGCCAGCTGAGGTATGGCCGTCCCCTGCTGCAGGTCGAGAAGGTCAGCGCTGCGCCCGCGAGGTGACACAACGCCGGCCGCCGGGTCGCCCCGCGACGGGCGCGCCTCTGGCCTAGAGTTCGCCCATGGCGGGATTCGACCGACGCACCGTGACCACCGACACCGATGAGCTCGTGGCCTACGACCACGGTGCCCATGTGACGCGATGGGCGCACCGTGGCGTGCCCGTGGTGTGGGTCAGCGGACACGCACGCTACGAGGAGGGCACGGCGATCCGGGGCGGGGTCCCCGTGTGCTGGCCGTGGTTCGCCAGCGGGCCGGACGGTGACCGTTCGCCGTCACACGGGCTGGCGCGCACCCGCCGGTGGACGCTGGTGCGACAGGAGGAGAGGGTGTTGGCCTGGCGGCTGACCCACGAGGACCTGGACGAGGCGGCGCGCGAGGCTTTCGGCGCCGAGTTCCACTGCACGTTGACCGCCGAGATCGCGCCGGCGAGCCTGCGGCTGCGTCACGAGGTGCTGAACGCGGGGTCGGACGAGCTGAACTACGAGGTGGCACTGCACACCTACCTGCACGTGGGAGACGTGCGGCGGGCCGTGATCGAGGGGCTGGACGGCGTGGGGTACTACGACAAGGTGGCTGAGCACGATGTGACGCAGCAGGGTCCCGTGCAGGTGACCGGGCAGACGGACTCGATCTACCGCTCCCCCGGGCCGGTGCGCGTGCTGGACCCCGTGCTGGAGCGGGAGCTGCACGTCAGCAGCACGGGCGCGGCGAACACGGTGATCTGGAACCCCGGGCCCGAGGGTGCTGCGGAGATGGGCGACTTCGGCGACGAGGAGTGGACCGACGTGGTCTGCGTCGAGACCGCGTGTGTCGGGTCGGCCTCGGTCACCCTCGCCGCAGGTGAGCAGCACGTGGTCGAAGCCCGTATCGACGTGCGCGCATGAGCTCGGTGAGTACAGCGGAGGCCTCGTCCGCCTCCGTCGACCGCGGCGTGGTCATCGCGCGCTCGGTGCGACAGGCTGCCGCGTGGTCGGCCCGGGTGCTGTTGATCCTGGTGACGGTGGCCGCGTTGCTGTGGCTCGTCGCGCAGGCCTGGGTCGCGGTCTTCCCGCTCATCATGGCGCTGATCGTCTCGACGGTGCTGTGGCCACCGGCGCGCTTCCTGCGCCGGCACGGCTGGCCGGCCGGTCTGGCCGCCGCCGTCTCGATCGTGGCGGCCCTGGCCGTCCTGGTCGGCGTGCTGACCACCATTGCCCCGTCGGTGGTCGAGCAGTCCGTGCAGGTGGTGGACCGGGCAGGACAGGGCATCGTGGAGCTCCAGCAGTTCATCGCCGGGCCCCCGCTGAACCTGGACTCCGCCCAGGTCTCGGAGTACGCCGATCGCGCGCGGTCGGCGCTGCAGGACCGGGGCAGCACCATCGCCGCGGGGGTGTTCACCGGTGTGGCCGCCTTGGGCAACTTCATCGTCACCCTCTTCGTGGTCCTGGTGCTCACGTTCTTCTTCCTCAAGGACGGCACCCGCTTCCTGCCGGCCCTGCACGGCCTCACCGGCCGCTACGCCGGCCAGCACCTCGTGGAGGTGTGCGTGCGGGTCTGGAACACCGTCAGCGGCTTCATCCGGACCCAGGCACTCGTGGGCGTCATCGACGCCGTGCTCATCGGCGGCGGTCTGTTCTTCCTCGGCGTACCGCTGGCGTTCGCACTGGCCGTCCTGACGTTCTTCGCCGCCTTCGTGCCGGTGGTGGGCGCCTTCGTCGCGGGCGGCTTCGCGGTGCTGGTGGCGTTGGTCTCCAACGGCCTGGGCACCGCCGCGCTCGTCGTGCTGCTCGTGCTCGTGGTCCAGCAGCTCGAGGGAAACGTGCTGCTGCCGGTGCTGCAGAGCAAGACCGTGGACCTGCACCCGGGAGTGGTGCTGGTAGCCATCGTGGCCGGCAGCACGTGGTTCGGGGTGGTCGGTGCCTTCCTCGCGGTGCCGGTCACCGCCTCGTTCATCGTCGTGCTGCGCTACTACAGCGAGCAGGTCGACCTGCTCGCGGGATCACGGTCGGCGCAGGAGGCGACGGCGGTCACCTCGGAGGGCAAAGTCGTGGCACGCCGGCAGGAGACGCAAGGCGCGGTGATGCGTAGCCGGATCCGTGCCGACGCCGGCGCCGAGGCCCCCGCGTCCCCGGGTGGGCCGCATTCAGAAGCGTCTCCCGAGAATGCGGGCGACCCCGCGGCGACGGGTGAGGGTGCGCCGGGCGGACCACAGCGGTCCTGGTGGCGAGCCCTCCTCCGTCGCGGCGGGTGAGCGTCGCGGACGGCGCTACTTCTTGATGTCCTTGGCGGCGTCCTTGACGTGCTCGCCGCTCTGCTTGACCGAGGCCTCGGACTGCTCCGCGGTGCCCTCGGCCTGCATCTGCTCGTTGTCCGTCGCGTCGCCCGCCCGCTCCTTGGCCTTGCCCTTGGTCTCGTCAACCTTGTTGCTGACCTTGTCGCCGATTCCCATGCGTGTCTCCTGATGTCGAGGGTTGGAT
>NZ_DATFMA010000061.1:0-9658 GCF_035267225.1 Ornithinimicrobium sp. | reverse complement strand
GACGGCGTCCGTGGCGGGCTCGAACAACGGAGCGTCGACCACCCAGACGAAGGACCAGGCCGAGGTGTCCACCAACCCGAGCCGGTGGCCGATCTCGAGCCGGGCCGCCCCCAGCAAAGCCCTGGCGCCCTTGGCCTGCCCGGCGGCGAAGAAGATGCAGTCGCCCGGCTCGGCGCCGACATGGGCGGCCAGGCCCGCCCGCTCCTCCTCGGAGAGGTTCTTGGCCACCGGGCCGGCCAGCGTGCCGTCGGCGCCGAGCGTCACGTAGGCGAGGCCGCGTGCCCCTCGCTGCCGGGCCCACTCCTGCCAGGCGTCGAAGGTCCTCCGCGGCTGGCTCCCACCCCCGGGCATGACCACGGCGCCCACGTACGGCGCCTGGAACACGCGGAAACCGGTGTCGGCGAAGTAGGCCGTGCAGTCGGTCAGCTCCACAGCGAAGCGCAGGTCCGGCTTGTCGGTGCCGTACCGAGCCATCGACTCGGCGTAGCCCAGCCGGGGCACCGGTCGGGGCACCTGCACGCCGATCAGTGACCAGACGGCCTCGAGGACCTCCTCGGCCAGCTCGATGACGTCGTCCGGGTCGACGAAGCTCATCTCGATGTCGAGCTGGGTGAACTCCGGCTGCCGGTCGGCGCGGAAGTCCTCGTCGCGGTAGCACCGGGCCAGCTGGTAGTAGCGCTCGAGACCGGCCACCATGAGCAGCTGCTTGAACAGCTGCGGGCTCTGCGGCAGCGCATACCAGCTTCCCGGCTGGAGCCGCGCGGGCACCAGGAAGTCGCGGGCGCCCTCCGGGGTGGAGCGGGTCAGAGTGGGCGTCTCGACCTCAACGAAGTCGCGGCGCGCCAGCACCCCCCGGGCCGCCGCGTTGACCTCCGAGCGCAGCCGCAGGTTCGTCCCGGGTGCCCCTGGCCCCGAGCGCCTCAGGTCCAGGTAGCGATGGCGCAGCCGCGCCTCCTCACCGACGGCGGTGCGCTCGTCGATCTGGAACGGCAGTGCGGCCGCCTCGCTCAGAACCTCCAGCTCGGCGGCGACGACCTCCACCTCCCCGCTGGCCAGCTCGGGGTTGGCGTTCCCTTCGGGTCGCATCCGTACCTGCCCGGTGACGCGCACGCAGTACTCGTGGCGCAGGTCGTGCGCTCCCCCTTCGGTGAGCACCTCGTCGCGCGCCACCACCTGCGCCACCCCGCTGGCGTCCCGCAGGTCCAGGAAGGCCACCCCGCCATGGTCACGCCGGCGCGCCACCCACCCCGTGAGCGTGACCGTGTCCTCGGCGTGCTCGGCTCGCAGCGATCCGGCCTCGTGGGTGCGCAGCACAGTGGGCTTCCTTCGGGTCAGTCGGGTTCGGTGAACAGTCTGCGGACGTCGCGGCGTGGCGCCGGCGAACGTGCCGAAGGTCCAGGGTATGCCGCGAGTCCAGAAGGCCGCGAAGCGCGGCTCTCAGGGCTCCCGGTGATAGGCGGGGTGGGTGGTCCACGGCTCGTCGGCCGCGCGCAGGCTCGACCATCCTCGTGCCCGACCGACGTACGCCGCCAGCAGGCCGATCGTCGCCGCGGAGTTGCGCAGGGTCCCGGCCAGGATCGCCTCGACCGCCTCGTCGAGGACGGCCCAACGCACCGGCATCCCCAGCTCCTCGGCCTCGCGCTCGAACCGCTCCCCGACCGGCACGTCGGACAGGTCGCGGGCCAGGAAGATGCGCTTGGCCTCGTTCAGGCCCCCGGGGGAGGAGAAGTACTCGCTCAGCAGGTGCCATCGGCCGGCTCTCAGGTCCGCCTCCTCGGCGAGCTCGCGTGCCGCGGCCGCCACCGGGGACTCGCCCTTCATGTCCAGCAGCCCCGCGGGCAGCTCCCATTCGTGGCTGCGCACCGGGTGCCGGTACTGCCGGATCAGCGCCACCTCGTCCTGCCCCCGGTCCTGGCGCAGGGCCACCACGCTCACCGCTCCCGGGTGGTCGACGTACTCGCGGGTGACCTCCCCGGCCTCACCGAGGTCGACCACGTCGCGGCGTACGTCCCAGACGTACCCGGACATCACCAGCTCGCCGGAGCGCACCGGCTCGGGTCGCACCTCGTCCGCGAGCTCAGCTGCGGACAGTCGCGGCGCGGTGAGAGTCACGGCACCGGAGCCGGCTCGACCTCGACGAGCCGGCCGCTGCGTTGCCGGTCCACCGCCGCGGCGACGAGCCCGCCGAACAGCGGGTGCATCCGGTCCGGACGCGAGGTGAACTCGGGGTGCGCCTGGGTCGCGACGTAGTACGGGTGCACCTCCGGCGGCAGCTCCACGAACTCCACCAAGGCACCGTCGGGCGACGTGCCGCTGACCACCAGCCCCGCCTGGACGAGCCGCTCGCGGTAGGCGTTGTTCACCTCGTAGCGGTGCCGGTGCCGCTCACTGACCTCGGTCTTGCCGTAGAGCGAGTTCAGCACCGACCCTTCGCTCAGTCGCGCCGGATAGGTCCCCAGGCGCATCGTGCCGCCGAGGTCCCCGTCCCCGTGGACGAAGGCCTTCTGCTCCTCCATGGTGGCGATGACCGGGGCGGGGGTCTCGGGGTCGAACTCGGTCGAGCTCGCGCCAGCCACGGCGGCGACGTGGCGGGCGAACTCGATGACCATCGCCTGCAGCCCCAGGCAGATGCCCAGAGTGGGCACGCCGCGCTCGCGGGACCAGCGCAGCGCTCCGATCTTCCCCTCGATGCCGCGCACGCCGAACCCGCCCGGCACCAGCACCGCGTCCACCCCCGCGAGGGCCCGTTGCGCCCCCGCCTCGGTCTGGCACTCATCCGAGACCACCCAACGGATCGACACCCGCGCGTTGTGGCCGAAGCCGCCGGCGCGCAGTGCCTCGGTCACCGACAGGTACGCGTCGGGCAGGTCGACGTACTTGCCCACCAGCGCGATCTCGACCTCGTGCTCCGGGCGATGTACCCGGTGCAGCAATGCGTCCCAGTGCGTCCAGTCGACGTCCTTGAACGGCATCCCCAGCTGACGGACCACGTAGGCGTCCAGCCCCTCGCGGTGGAGCACCTTGGGGATGTCGTAGATGCTGGGCGCGTCCACCGCCGTGGCCACCGCGTCCTCGTCCACGTCGCACATCAGGGAGATCTTGCGCTTGATCGAGGCCGGGATGTCCCGGTCCGCGCGGCACACGATGGCGTCCGGGGCGATGCCGACCTGTCGCAGCATCGCGACCGAGTGCTGGGTCGGTTTCGTCTTGAGCTCACCGCTGGGCGCCAGGTAGGGCACCAGCGAGACGTGCAGGAAGAAGCAGTTCGTGCGGCCGACATCGTGGCGGACCTGACGGGCGGCCTCGAGGAACGGCAGCGACTCGATATCGCCGACTGTCCCGCCGATCTCGGTGATGATGACGTCGGGAGGGTCCTGCTGCTCGGCGTCGGCACGCATCCGCGACTTGATCTCGTTGGTGATGTGCGGGATGACCTGGACGGTGTCCCCCAGGTACTGCCCGCGTCGCTCCTTGGCGATCACGTCGTGGTAGACCTGACCGGTCGTGACGTTGGCCCGCCCGCGCAGGCTCACATCCAGGAACCGCTCGTAGTGCCCGATGTCGAGGTCGCACTCGGCCCCGTCCTCGGTGACGAAGACCTCGCCGTGCTGGAACGGGTTCATGGTGCCGGGGTCCACGTTGATGTACGGGTCCAGCTTCTGCATGGTCACCCGCATCCCACGTGACCGGAGCAAGAAGCCCAGACTCGATGCGGTGAGCCCCTTGCCCAACGAGGAGGCCACACCCCCCGTCACAAAGATGTGCTTCGTCGTCTCCACCACGGGCCGCCAGTCTACGTCAGCCACGCGAGTGGTGACGCGCGATGAGGGCCCGGGCGTGCTGCCGGGCCTCCGGGGAGGCGGCGTCGCCCCCCAGCATCCGAGCCAGCTCGGCCTCCCGGTCCATCCCTTGGACAGCATGCACCGCGGCCGAGGTGACCGGGCCGGTCGAGGTCTTGTCCACCACCAGATGCCGGTCGGCGTAGGCGGCGACCTGGCCCAGATGCGTCACCACCAGCACCTGAGCCGAGCGTGCCAGCTGGGCCAACCGGGCGCCCAGCTCGACAGCGGCCGATCCACCGACGCCGGCGTCCACCTCGTCGAAGACGTAGGTCGGCACCGGGTCGGTCGCGCAGGCGATCTCCAGGGCCAGCATCACCCGTGAGAGCTCGCCACCGGACGCGGACCGCGCGATCGAGCGCGCCGGAGACCCGGCGTGGGCCGCCAGACAGATCTCGATGTCGTCGGGTCCGGTGCGGCGGGGGACGTGCGCCGGCGGCCGGGGCGTGAGCGCGACCGAGACGACGGCACTGCCCATGGCCAGCTGCCTCAGCTCCTCCCCGACGACGCGCTGCAGCCGTTCCGCTGCCACCGACCGCGCCGCTGACAGCGCGGAGGCACTGGTAGCGAGCTGACGGCGCGCCTCGGCAACCTCGGACTCCAGCTCGGCGATGCGGCCCTTGCTGGTGTCGAGCTCGGCGAGCCGCGTCGAGGCCCGGTCGACCCAGGCGAGCACCTCCGCGGTGTCGGCGCCGTAGTGCCGCAGCAGCGTCGAGAGCTGGGCCCGCCGCTGCTGCACCCACGCCAGACGGTCGGGGTCGCTCTCCACGCTCTCGGCGTACCGGGCGAGGTCGGCCGCCGCGTCGGCGGCGATGATGCTGGCTTCGGCCAGGCGGTCGGCCACCTCCAGCAGGCTGGAGTCGTGCTCACCGGCCGCCCGCAGCGCCTGGACGCAGTGCGCGAGCACGTCCGTGGCAGCGCCGGTCGAGGAGTCGTCCGAGACGAGGGCCGCGTGGGCCGACGCAGCGGCGGTGCGCAGCATGTCGGCGTGACCGAGCCGCTCGGCCTCCGCGAGCAGGTCGTTCTCTTCCCCCAGCGCGGGCGCGACCTGGCCGATCTCTGCCAGTGCCGTGCGCAGCATCTGCGCCTCCCGCGTCCGCTCGGTCGAGGCCTGCACCACGTCGCTCAGCTGGGTCTGTGCACAGTGCCAGCGGTCGAAGTCCGCCTCGTAGGCCTCACGGGCAATGCGTACGGGGCCGCCACCGACGGCGTCCAGCATCAGACGATGGTGCTCGGTGTCCCGCAGACGCCACTGGTCGGCTTGGCCGTGGACTGCCACGAGGTGCTCTCCCACGTCGACCAGCACACCGGCGGGGGCTGCTCGGCCGCCGACGTGTGCCCTGGACCGGCCGGCGGCGCTGACGCTGCGAGCGAGCAGAAGACCTTCGTCGACCTCACCACCCGCCTCCAGCACCCGCTGCGCCGCTGGGTGGTCGACCCCGACCTGGACCTCACCCTCGACCACGGCCACGGCGTGGCCGGTGCGCACCAGCTGTACGTCGGCGCGAGCACCGAGCAACAGGCCCAGTCCGGAGATCACCATGGTCTTGCCCGCTCCGGTCTCGCCGGTGATGACGTTCAGCCCGGGGCCGAACTGCACCTCGGCGTCGTCGATGACCCCGAGGCCGCGAAGGCGCAGACTGCGCAGCACGGCCTCAGCCCGCAGCGCCGGAACCGCGAGGGCGCCCGCGCCACCCCTGAACGTTCAGCGCGAACTTGGCCACGAGCCGGTCGGTGAAGACCGAGCTGGTCAGCCGCGCGATGCGCACCCCCGTGTCGCTGCGTCGGACCTCGATCCGCGAGCCGGGCGAGAGCTCGAAGGACCGCCGGCCGTCGCACCACATCACCGCCGACCCGGCGGTGTCGGGGACGATCTCGACGGCGAGCTCGGTGTCGGGACCCAGGACGAGCGGGCGCGCGAACAACGCGTGGGCCGAGATCGGCACCAGGAGCAGCGCCGAGACGTCGGGCCACAGCACCGGCCCTCCTCCGGAGAAGGCGTACGCCGTGGATCCGGTGGGGGTGGACATGACGACGCCGTCGCAGCCCCACGTGGACAGCGGCCGACCGTCCACCTCGACCGCGAGCTCGATCATCCGCTCCCGCGCCGACTTCTCCACCGAAGCCTCGTTCAAAGCCCAGCTGCGGCACACCGTGCGCCCACCCTCGATGACGTCCACCTCGAGCGTCATCCGCTCCTGCACGGTCCACTGCTGATGCCCCACATGGTCGGCCAGCCAGCCCATCTCCTCCTGTTCGGCCTCGGCGAGAAAACCGATGCGACCGAGGTTGACGCCGAGCAAGGGCACGCCGGCCGGGCGAGCCAGCTCGGCACCGCGCAGGATCGTTCCGTCGCCCCCGAAGACCACGACCAGCTCCGCGCCCTCCACCGAAGGATGGGCGCCGAGACAGCGGTCGGTCGTGGCGCTGATCGGGCTGGGGTCCTCTGTGGTCGCGCCGGGGAGGACCTCGACCTCGATGCCGTGGTCGCGCAGGCGGGTGGAGAAGTCCTTCACCAGGGCGGGGACCTCACGGCGCCGCGGATGGGTGACCAGGAGGATCCGGCGGCTCATCGCAGCTCTTTCATGGGAGGGTGTCGGCCAGGTGGTGTGCCCTGCCCCGGTCCATCATGCCTGCTCGCGCCGGGGCCATCCGAAGAAGGTACTCGCGGTTGCCGTGCGTGCCGGTCAGCGGGGACGCCATGGCGTCGAGCAGTGCCAGGCCCGCTTCGTAGGCGGTGTCGACCACCCGGTGCAGCGCGGCGGAGCGCAGTGCTGCAGACCTGACGATCCCCGTTCGTGACAAGCCCGAACGGCCCACCTCGAACTGCGGCTTGACCAGCACCACGAGGTCGCCCTGCTCGGCGCACCACGGCGCGATGTGGGTGAGGACCGGGACCACGGAAATGAACGAGACGTCGACCACGATGGCGCCGACGGGGGCCCCCACTTCCGCCGCGCGGAGGCCCAGCACGTGGCGGCGCGAGAGGTCCACGACCCGGGGGTCGTCGCGCAACGACGGCGCGAGCTGCTCGGAGCCCACGTCGATGGCGACGACACTGCGGGCGCCACGGTGCAGCAGCACCTGTGTGAAGCCCCCGGTGGAGGCACCCACGTCGACACATGCCGCGTCACGCACGGTGAGGCCCTCTGGCTCCCACCGGTCGAACGCCGCTGCCAGCTTCTCGGCTGCGCGCCCCACCCACACCGGCCCGCCCGCACCAGCCACGTCCAGAGGGTCCTCCGGGCGGACCGGATGGCTGGGCCGGTGGACGGGCACCCCCGCGACCCGGACACAGCCGGCGAGCACCAGGTCGCGAGCGTGGCCCCGTGAGCGGGCCATGGAACGAGCAACGAGAGCACGGTCGACACGTACCGCGGGATCAGCGTCACTCACGGTCCGCCGCGAGTCGTTCCTGCAGGCGACGATGCGCCTCCTGCGCGGCGTGCACGGTGGAGGCGACCCGGTCCTGTTCTTCGACGGGCGGGTCGTTCGAGGCCGGGGTGCGCTCCTCGGACTCACGGCCCTCCTCGGACTCGGCGCGCTCCTCGATCTCGGTGCGCGCCTCGACGAAGTCGGCGACGATCTGGTCGACCTCCGCGTCGCCCGTGACGGGCAGATCGAGCTCGTGGGACTCGTCGGCCATGGATGATGGATCGGGCACGCCGCCCAGGCTAGCGCCAGTGCTCGCGCAGGTCGGGGATGCGCTCCACGACGAGATCGGGCCGTCGCTCCGTGGGGGCCGCGTCGGCATCGGCGCGGCCGTGGACACCGGTCAGGACCAGGGCGCTGCGAAGGCCGGCGGCTCGCGCGCCCTCGATGTCGGTGTCCAGCCGGTCTCCGACGGCCAGGACCTCGGCCGACGGCAGACCCAGCTTGTCCAAGGCGATGCCGTACGAGCGTGGAAACGGCTTCCCTACGACATCGGGCGTGCAGCCTGTTCCGTGCGTCACTGCGGCCAGAAGCGCGCCGTTGCCCGGGGCGATACCTCGGCTGGTCGGCAACGTCGAGTCGGCGTTGGTCGCCACCCAGATCGCTCCCTCGTGCAACGCGTAGGCCACCTCGTGCAGGTCGTGCACCTTCATCGCGGGACCGTAGCCCTGCAGGACGGCCCAGAACGGGCGGGGCGGCCCTTCCTCGGGGACGTCGCCCGCCGCCAGGCAGGCGAAACCCTCTTCGGCCAGCGCGACCGCCACCCCCGGGCCGCCGACGGCCAACACCAGCGGATCATCGGGCTCGTCTTCAGCGGCGCCGTCCCGCATCTGAGCCAGGTGGGCGGCGCCGACCTGGGAGGAGTTCAGGACCTCGCCGGGGTCCGCCTCGATGCCCAGCGACCTGAGATGCTCCGCCACCTGCTCCGGGGTGCGGGAAGCGTTGTTGGTCATGAACAGCACCGAGAGCCCATCCTGCCGGACGGCCTCGGTGCCTTCCTTCGCTCCGGGGCACAGCTGTCCTCCCCGGTACAGCACGCCGTCGAGGTCGAACACGACCGCTCGGAACGCCAACTCAGCTCTCCTGCTCTAGATCACTGATGCGCTCGATTCCGTCGTCGCCCGCTGACGAGCCCGGAACCTCGACCCGCTCGCGAGCGTCGGTCTCCCCCACCACGTCGAGCCGAGCCGCGCGGATCAACCACTGCTGCGCCTCCTCGGGGGCCCCCGAGGCCGCAAGGGCCTCCGCGTACGCGTAGTACAGTCGCGCAGCCCATGCGTCCTCGTCGCTGGTCTTGTCCACCAGATCACGCAGGCTGTGCACGGCCACGTGGGGCTGACCCAGGTCCTGACGCGCCCCGGCGACCACGATCGCCAGCTCGACCCGGTCCGCCTTGCGCAACGTGGCCACCTCCGGCGCGCGCCCCACCTCCACGGCGCGCTCGGGACGACCCAGGCCACGCTCGGTGTCAGCGATGAGCGGCAGCAGATGATGGGTGCCCGACAGGCGCCGCGCGGTCCGGAACTCCGACAGCGCCTTCGACCAGTCACCCCGGCGGTAGTACACCACCCCCAGCATCTCCCGCACGATCGGGACTCGGCCCGCGCGTCGGGAGGCGGTCGTCGCATGCGCCAGTGCCGTGTCCAGATCCTCCGCCTCCAACTGCTCGGCCAAGGCCAGAAGGTGACGTGCCACCCCCTCGGCGTTCTCCTTGGACAGAGTGCGCAGCTGGCGGTGTACCGAGCGGTCGGCCAAATCGGCGGTCAGATGGTCCGGCAGCGCAGGCTCCCGCATGCGGGGCGGCCCCGCAGACGAGTCCGCACCCGCTGACGAAGGCCGAGCCGGATGTGCTGAGCGCAGACGTTGCTCGTGCCTCGCCACGGTAGGCCTTTCTGTGGACGCAATGCCGCGAGCCCCGACACTACACGTGTCGGGGCTCGCGGTAGAAGGTGTCCGGCGGTGTCCTACTCTCCCACACCGTCACCAGTGCAGTACCATCGGCGCTGAAGGGCTTAGCTTCCGGGTTCGGAATGTCACCGGGCGTTTCCCCTTCGCTATAGCCGCCGTAACTCTGTCGAGTTTCGGTGGGTTTGTCCCCGACCGTATCTCGGGAACCACACAGTGGACGCGTAGCATCTTTGTTGTTAAGTTATCGGCTTATTAGTACCGGTCAGCTCCACACATTGCTGTGCTTCCACATCCGGCCTATCAACCCAGTAGTCTAGCTGGGAGCCTCTCGGACCTCAGTCCATGGAAACCTCATCTTGAAGTGTGCTTCCCGCTTAGATGCTTTCAGCGGTTATCACGTCCGAACGTAGCTAATCAGCGGTGCCCTTGGCAGGACAACTGACACACCAGTGGTTCGTCCATCCCGGTCCTCTCGTACT
>NZ_DATFMA010000060.1:0-8072 GCF_035267225.1 Ornithinimicrobium sp. | reverse complement strand
ACCATGCGATGGGTCGCCTCTTCGACGCTGGGGTGGACCGCGCACGCAACGGCGGCACACACCGCGGCCCCCAGCCCAGCGGCGTTGCGCACGGTGTTGCGGCGCACGGGCATGTCGAAGACGTCCGCGAAGATCTGCATGGCGACATCGCTGTGCGAGCCGCCTCCGGAGACCGTCAGCCACTCGATGGGCGAGTCGAGCTCGCGTTCCATCGCGGTCATGGTGAGTCTCATCCGCAGGGCGATGCCTTCGAGGATGGCGCGGTACATGTGGGCGTATCCGTGTCGCTCGTCGAAACCGAGGAACATGCCCCGCTTGTGCGGCTCGGTGGGCGGGGCCAGCCAGTCCAGCACACAGAGCAAGCCGTCGGAGCCGGCCGGGACCGCGGCCGCGAGCGCGTTGAGGTGGTCCTCGACGCTGAGCCCGGCCGCTTCGGCCGCGAGCCTGGCTTCGGCGCCCACCAGGTCCTTCAACCAGGTCACGGTCCACATGCCGCGGCGGATGCCGCCGCTCTCGTAGAGGTAGCGGCCGGGCTCGGCGGCGAAGTTGGTGAAGAAGTGCTCCGAGCTGGGGACGTACTCCTCCCCGAGGACCATGCCGGCGATGTAGGTGCCCAACGAGACGAGCCCCCCGCGGCTTGCCAGCCCCGCGCCCAGCGCTTCGGTCGCCTTGTCGTTGGCCGTGTGCACCACCGGAAGACCTGCCGGCAGTCCCATGAGGTCGGCGGCCGCTGGGGTGAGGTGGCCACCGACCTGTCCGGGCATCTGTAGCTCGTAGAGCATCTCGCGCGGGACCTGGAAGGCGTCGAACGTCTCAGGGTCGGAACACCAGTCCCAGGCCCGCACGTCCACCGGCCACGGGCCGATGTAGTTGGCCACGGTGTCGGACCGCTCACCGGTCAACCGCCCCATGAGGTAGCCCGACGACGTCGTCACGTAGGCGACCTCGGGGTTGCCGTCCGGGTCGTAGGCACGGGACAGGCGGTCGTCCATCCAGCTCTGCACCGGGGCGGCGAGGGTTCCGTCACCGCGGACCAGGGCCCGGCAACAGCGGATGGTGCACAGGCCGATCCCGACGACGTCGGCCAGGTCGCCCGGGAACTGCGCGACCGCACGCCGCGCCGCGACCACGACGGAGTCGTACAGGTCGTCGTCCGGATGTTCGGCGACTCCGGAGCGCGGGGTGTGCATGGGCGCCAGTGGTTGGGAGGCCTCGCACACCACGTGGCCCTCGGCGGTGAAGATCGTGACCTTCGAGCTCTGCGACCCGCCGTCGATCCCGACGAGGTACGTCTGCGTCATGGCAGCCGTCCTTGGTGTTCGCTGCTGCTCATCGCACCAGGTACCCGCCGTCGACGGTGAGGATGTGGCCGTTGACGTAGTCGGAGGCACGCCCGGCGAGGAACGCTGCCGCCCCCATGAGGTCCTGCCTGTGCCCCCACCGGCCCGCCGGGATGTGGTCCACCACCCGCTGGGAGGCACCGACGTCGGCGCGGGTGTCCGCCGTCAACGGGGTGGCGAAGTACCCGGGGGCGATCCCGTTGACCTGGACTCCGAACGGGGCGAGCTCGTCGCAGTAGGCCTTCGTCAGCCCGGCGATGCCGTGCTTGGTGGCGGCGTACGCCGGCGACCAGCGTCCGCCGAGGAAGGAGAAGACCGAGCAGACGTTGATGATCTTCCCGCTGCGCCGGGGGACCATGTCTTTGGCGACCTCGTGCGACATCTCGAACGCGGCGGTGAGGTTCAGCGCCACCATCGGGTCCCACTCCTGCCGGGTGAAGCTGAGCACCTCGGGCTCGTTGGTCACCCGCCCCGCACAGTTGACGAGGATGTCGACGTCACCGAACTCTGCGTGGCAGCGCTCGACCACCGACCGGGGCGCCCCCTGGGCCGTGATGTCGGCCTCCATGAAGGCGTACCGCGACCCTCGTGCCTCGGCGAGCTGGCGGGTGGTGCTGTCGTCGGACGTCATGCCCGCGGCCAGGACGTCGGCGCCCATGCTGGCCAGGGCCACCGTGAACGCCTGGCCCAGACCGGTGTTGCCGCCGGTGACGATGGCCGTCCGCCCGTCGAGGGAGAAGGCGTCCGGGCCGAACGACGCGACGTCAGCATCCGCGGTGCTCATGGCCAGATCGTCCCTGGGTTCATGGTGCCCCGAGGGTCGAAGGCCGACTTCAGCGTGTTCAACATGTACAGCGACGAGCCGTACTCCTCGGCGAGGAAGTGCGTGCGGTGCTTGCCGACGCCGTGGTGGTGGCACATCGACCCGCCCAGCTTGAGCGTCTCCTCGACGATGATGTTCTGGATCGGGTCGTGGTAGGTGGCGCGTTCCAGGGTGGGGTCGACGTCGATCCTGTAGTAGTAGACGAAGTACATATTGGTGCCGTTGAGGTAGCTGTGGCTGGAGTGGCCACCCAGAAGGATGAACTCAGCGGAGATCTCTCGACGGATACGGGCCAGGGCATTCTCGTAGATGTCGCCGATCACGCTCCAGTTGCCGGAGATCTCGGTGGTGAACCCGTTGACCAGGGTCTCCCGGATCTCCGCGCGCTCCTCCTGGAGCTTGCTGACGTCCCAGTTGAGATGGGTGAACCACTGCTCGATCACGGCGTCGTCAACCCGGTCGACCCCATCGAAACCGGCGACGACCTCCTCGATCCCTTCGCCGGTGGCGGCGGCGAGGCGCTCCGGGCCCTCCGCGACGAAGACCAGCACACAGCGACCGCCGGAGAAGCTGCCGAAGTGGGGCTGGCCGTCCTCGGGGTCGTACAGGCGGGCCACCGAGGGGCGGTATCCCTGCGTGACGACGGCGCGCAGGATGCTCAGACCCTGGCGCATGTCGTCGAGCAGGTAGCCGTAGTACCGGTGGTTCTCGGGGAAGTACCGGTAGATCTTCACCGTCACCTCGGTGATGAAGTTCAGGGCGCCCTCGTTGCCCAGCACAAGGTGGCGGATGTCCGGCCCGGCCGCGCGCCGGGGGACGTTCTTGATCCGGCAGATCTCACCGTTGGGAAAGACCGTCTCCACCCCCACGAGCATGTCCTCGATCCCCCCGTACAGGGTGGAGAACTGCCCGATGGAGCGGGTGGCCACGAGACCGCCGAGCTGGGCCAGGGGTTTGGACTGCGGCGAGTGACCGGTCGTGTACCCCTGCCGCCGCAGCTCGGTCTCGAGGCGCTCGAGCCCGACCCCGCACTGGACGGTGGCGAGCATGTCTTCAGTGTTGATCTCGAGGATGCGGTCCATGGCGGACCCGTCGACCACGACGGAGTCCTCCACGACCGTCTCCAGGCCACCCTCGGTCGCACTGCCGCCGGTCTTGGGTACCACGGGGACCGCGTGCGTGTCCGCGAACACGAGAATCTGCGCCACCTGCTGTGCGGTGGACGGCTGGATGACCGCGGCGGGCAGCGGCAGTGGATAGGAGCCGAAGAGGTTGTCGACCTTGTAGTAGCGGTCAGCGCTGTTGTCCTTCAGCGTCTGCTCGTCGGTCAGCACGCGATCGGCGCCGAGCATGGTCGTGCAGGCCTCCACGATCTCCTGGCGGGAGAGGCGGCCTTCGGTGCTGGTAGCCAAGACGTGGTCCCATCGAAAGGTCGGGTGTACGCACAGCTCGCGCACATAGCCGAGAGTACGGACATGGCGTCGGGCTCGACAGGCGCCCTTCAGGGCGAGGTGAGTCCGGCGTCCGACGCCCGCGTCTCGACCAGAGAGCGTTCGGACTCCTGCACGAGCCGACGCGCGTGGTGCAACGACGCCGTCGGCGCGTGTGTCGGCGACGGTCCTGCCTGCATGGGTGGGCGCGGCGCCAGGGGACGAGAGCTGACCAACGCCGGCTCGTCACGAAGGCGCGGGGGTTGTTCCGAAGTGGTGGGTTGGGTCGGTGTCAGGACGACGTGCCCCTGGAGTCGCAGCAGCCGAAGCCCGAACACGCGTGCCGAAAGATCGAGGGCGACGAAGGCACCCTGCCCGAGACCTCGACCGTCTGCCACCATCACGTCCCCCCGACTCTTCGGGTCATATCCGAGAACGTTCTGCCTCGGCCCCCGAGATCTTCCTAGGTCTTGCGCCGCGCCCTCCCCGGCCCGAAGGCGCCCGAACACGACAGGTCGGCTCGAGCCCGCTCCGATGGCGCGCCGGGTCAGCTGAGCTCGCGCTTACGGACCGCGGAGACGGCGGCGCTGGCCGCCGTCACACTGGCCAGGCTCCCGATCACGCCGAGGCCCGAACTCACCAGCTTCTTGCCGTCGACGCGTTTGGCCACGGCACCGGCTGCCCGCTCCACGGGGCTCTTGGACACGACGGGCGCCTTCTTGAAAAGCCACAACATGGCCTCCCCTTTCTCTTGTCTGGAGCCAGCGTCTACTGGGCGGCCCGCTGGGCCTTCTTGATGGCTGTGATCAGCTCGTCCTTGCGCAGGCTCGTTCGGCCTTCGACGTCGAGAGCGGTGGCCATCTCGAGAAGCTCGGGCTTGGTGTGAGAGCTCAGATCATCCGTCGCCGTGTTGGCCTCGACCTCTGCGACGACCGCTGCGGCCTTGCCCTTCAGGTCCGCGTCGATGTCGCCGATCTCGGACACCTTGTCGTCAGCGGAGTCTGCCTGTGCGTCCGCCTGGTCGGCCAGCTCCTGGGCCTGGCGATGGGCGTCCTGAGCGGCCTTGCGTGCCTGCGTGGCCGCTTCATCCGCCAACCGCCGAGCCTCGGCCATCTGCTCGGTGGCCGCTTCGATGGCCTCGTCCGCGTCCTGCTTGGCCTCCTCCGCGTTTCCCTGGGCCTCCTCGTTGCGGGCGGCGACATCGTCCTCGACCTGCTCGAGGGCAGCCTGAGCCTCCGCCTCGGCCTTGGCCCGCTGCTGGGCGACGAACTGCTCGGCTCGCTTCTGCGCGTCTTTCACCGCGCGAGTGACGTCCGCGTCGGTTTCCTTCTTGGTCTGGTTTCGCCGCCGCTTGCCCTCGTCGGAGACTCTCTTGGCGTCGTCGGCACGGTTCTTCGCAGTCTCGGCGAGCTCGAGGGCGGACTGCTCACTCTTGCGGGCACTGTTGAGTGCATCCTGGGCGCGCTTGATGCGCACGTCGAGGGAGTCCTTGCCGAACGGCACCGTGTCCGCGGCCGACTCCCGGGCCCGGTGGGCCGCGCCAGCCACCTCGTCGCCGGCTCGGCGCGCGTTGTTGCCGCCTCCGGCGACCGCTTGCTTGACGAGCCATCCTGTGTTGCTGGGCAACTCAGTCAGCCCGACCTTGGCCTTGTGCGCGAGCCATCGGGCGGGGCCCCGGGAAGTGTTCTCTTCGGTGGGTTGAGACATGCCCCGACTGTATGTCCCGTTCACGGAACCCGCGACCGGGGACCCTGGGCCCACGGAGTTCCATGACAAGAAGTTGAGCGGAATAGACTCAAGTTTGACTAGGTTGGACATAGCGACGTCAGAGCGCCGCCGCGCACACGATGAAGGAAGGGAGCGCCACACCATGGACCTGCAGCTGACCACCAAGGCTCAAGAGGCCCTGTCCACCGCCGTGCGCGAGGCTGCGGCCGGCAACCACCAACACGTCGAGCCAGCACATGTGCTCAAGGCCCTGGCCGAGCAGTCCGACACCACCACCGGCCCGTTGCTGCAGTCTGTCGGCTCCTCAGCGGGGCAGGTCGGCGCTGTCGCCCAGCAGGCGCTGGCCGGGATACCGACCGTCACCGGCTCGAACATCGGCCAGCCGCAGCTGTCGCGGGCCTCCTTGGCGGCGCTCAACCAGGCACATCAGGCCATGAAGACTCTGGGCGACACCTTCATCTCCACCGACCACCTGCTCGCCGCCCTCGCTCAGGACGCCACGTTCGGCCTCGATGCCGATGCGCTGATGCAGCAGATCCCGGCGATGCGGGGCGGAGCGAGGGTCGACAGTGCGGACCCCGAGGCCGGGTACGACGCGTTGGCCAAGTACGGCACCGATCTGACCGCGACGGCCCGTGAAGGCAAGCTGGACCCCGTCATCGGCCGCGACGCGGAGATCCGGCGGGTCGTGCAGGTGCTGTCCCGCCGCACCAAGAACAACCCCGTCCTGATCGGGGAGCCGGGAGTGGGCAAGACCGCGGTCGTCGAAGGGCTGGCCCAGCGCATCGTCGCCGGGGACGTGCCCGAGTCGCTGCGCGACAAGACGCTGATCTCGCTGGACCTGGGGGCGATGGTGGCCGGCGCGAAGTACCGAGGGGAGTTCGAGGAACGGCTCAAGGCGGTGCTGGCCGAGATCAAGGCCAGCGACGGTCGCGTCGTGACCTTCATCGACGAGCTGCACACCGTGGTCGGGGCCGGCGCCAGCGGCGAAGGCGCCATGGACGCCGGCAACATGCTGAAGCCGCTCCTGGCCCGCGGTGAGCTGCGCATGGTGGGTGCGACCACCCTCAACGAGTACCGCGAGCGCATCGAGAAGGACGCGGCGCTGGAGCGTCGGTTCCAACAGGTCTTCGTCGGCGAGCCGAGCGTGGCCGACAGCATCGGCATCCTGCGAGGGCTCAAGGAGCGCTACGAGGCCCACCACAAGGTGGCCATCGCCGACTCCGCGCTGGTCGCCGCGGCATCACTGTCCGACCGCTACATCACCGGCAGGCAGCTGCCCGACAAGGCCATCGACCTCATCGACGAAGCGGCCTCGCGACTGCGGATGGAGATCGACTCCTCTCCGGTGGAGATCGACGAGCTGCGCCGGATGGTTGACCGCTTGCGGATGGAGGAGCTGCACCTGGCCTCCGAAAGCGACGACGCGTCCAAGGAGCGGCTGGCCACGTTGCGCGCCGACCTCGCCGACAAGCAGGAGCAGCTGGCGGCCCTCGACGCCCGGTGGCAGCAGGAGCGCTCGGGCTTGAACCGGGTGGGTGAGCTCAAGCAGCACCTGGACGAGCTACGCACCACGGCCGAGCGGCTGCAGCGTGAGGGCGACTACGCGAGTGCCTCGCGAGTGCTCTACGGCGAGATCCCCGCCACCACCGCCGAGCTCCAAGAGGCTCAGGAGGCCGAGTCCAGCTCGGTGAAGACCGAGCAGGAGCCCATGGTCAAGGACGAGGTCGGTAGCGACGACGTTGCCGACGTGGTCAGCGCATGGACCGGCATCCCGGCCGGGCGACTGCTGGAAGGTGAGACCGCGAAGCTGCTGCGGATGGAGGAGGTTCTCGGCCAGCGCCTGATCGGTCAGCGCAGCGCGGTGCAGGCCGTCAGCGACGCGGTGCGCCGGTCCCGTGCGGGCATCTCCGACCCGGACCGCCCGACCGGCTCGTTTCTGTTTCTGGGGCCCACCGGCGTCGGCAAGACCGAGCTGGCCAAGGCGCTGGCCGACTTCCTCTTCGACGACGAACGGGCCATGGTCCGGATCGACATGAGCGAGTACGCCGAGCGCCACGCCGTCGCACGTCTGGTCGGCGCGCCGCCGGGGTACGTCGGCTACGACGAGGGTGGCCAGCTCACCGAGGCCGTCCGTCGCCGGCCCTACTCGGTCGTGCTGCTCGACGAGGTCGAGAAGGCTCATCCCGAGACCTTCGACGTGCTGCTGCAGGTGCTCGACGACGGTCGGCTGACCGACGGGCAGGGTCGCACCGTCGACTTCCGCAACGTGCTGCTGGTCATGACCTCCAACCTGGGCAGCCAGTTCCTGGTCGACCCGACCACGGAGGAGGCCACGAAGCGCGAGCAGGTCATGGCGACCGTGCGCACCGCCTTCAAACCCGAGTTCCTCAACCGGCTGGACGAGGTCGTGGTCTTCGACGCGCTGAGCCGCGACGAGCTGGCCACCATCGTGGGCCTGCAGGTCCGGATGCTAGGTGATCGGCTGGCGGACCGCCGGATCACGCTGCAGGTGAGCGACGCCGCAGCGGCCTGGCTGGCCGAGCGAGGGTACGACCCGGCCTACGGCGCACGGCCGCTGCGTCGCCTGATCCAGACCGAGATCGGCGACCGGCTGGCACGCGGCGTGCTCGACGGCAGCGTGCGCGACGGTTCGACGGTGACGGTGGACAGGGCCGAAGACGGTGATGCGCTGACGCTCAGCTGAGTCGCTGCCCACCGTCTGGTCGGCCGCTACCGCTCGCGAGGGGC
>NZ_DATFMA010000059.1:0-31400 GCF_035267225.1 Ornithinimicrobium sp. | reverse complement strand
CACAGAGCCGCACCGGGCAGCGTTCTCGGTGGGCACGCTGGTCGGCGATCGCCGGGGTGGCCGGGGTGGTGCTCGCCTGGTGGGCCTCGGGTGTCTCACTGGCGGGCCTGACCTCGGAGCGCACCCTGGCCCTGACGACCTCCCTGCTGGGCGACCTGTTGCCGCCCGCACTGCCCCAGGGCGGATGGGGTGCGCTCCTCGGCTCCGTCGCCGACACGCTCGCCATGGCCGTCCTGGCCATGGCGGTGGCGGTCGCGATCACCCTGGTGCTGGGACCGTGGGCCACGAAGTCACGGCCCCCACTCGGCCAGCAGGCGGGTGCGGGCCGGCGCACGGTCGGTTGGTCGACCTGGGTCGTGGCCCGGCTGGTCCTGTTGTTCCTGCGGTCCGTTCCCCCGACCGTCTGGGCGATCGTCGCGCTCCTGGCGCTGTTCCCCGGCATCCTTCCCGGCGCTCTGGCGCTGGGGCTGTACACGGGAGGCATCCTGGGCCGGCTGGTCGCAGAGTCCTGGGAGAGCATCGACACCCGCGCCCGGGACGCTCTTCTGCACTCGGGGGTGCGGCCGACGCTGGCCTCCCTGGCCGCCGTCGTACCGCCCTCGAGCCACCACCTGCTGACCTACACGCTGTACCGGTTCGAGATCTGCGTGCGGGACACGGCGGTGGTCGGTGTGGTCGGAGCCGCCGGCCTGGGGCGGCTGCTCGCCGAGAACCTGGCATCGTTCCGTTTTCCGGTGGTGACGACGGTGCTGCTCGCCTCGTTCGCGGTCAGCGTGGGAGCCGAGCTGCTCGGCCGCTGGCTGCGCCGCGCCACGCAACCCTGACCGCGAGGCGACCGCTGCTGCGAGGTGATCCGGGAGCAGAGCCGGTGGGGGGCCTGCGCGCCCGAAGGGATTCGAACCCCTAACCTTCTGATCCGTAGTCAGATGCTCTATCCGTTGAGCTACGGGCGCGGACTGCCTGCTGGCAGCGGCTGTGAACAATACCGGATCGGGTTCAGGCCCGTGAAATCCCTGGGCACCGCCGTCACGCTGACGACAGCCCGCCGCGCTAAGGTCCTAGGAATGTCACCACGAAGTGAAGGTCACCCATGAGCCCCGAAGGCCCAGAGGACAGCCCAGAGGTCAACGAGCCGACCAGCACCTCGGCGGTCGAGCCCTTGCCGCCGGGCAGCAACGCCGAGGAGGTCGTGGACGCGATCGACGAACGGATCCGCGAGAGCTGGAAGAACATGGACTCCGAGGACGACACGGAGATGGAGAAGGGGAACAGCCCCCACGGCGGGGGCTCCGCCAGTGAGGACGAGACCGAACCGGAAGGCGGCTCGGAAGGCACGGGGAAGGAGGACGACGCAGGAGAACCGACGGGGTGAGGCCGCCGCCAGACGGCCCTCGTGGCCGGAGCCGGCGACGAGGGAACGTCCTGTGACAGGGGCGGAGGCGGAGGGATTTGAACCCTCGATGGGGTTGTAGCCCCAAACCCGCTTAGCAGGCGGGCGCCATAAACCAGACTAGGCGACGCCTCCCCGGTCCGCCGCGACGCGCAAGGTTATGCCGCCACGGAACGGCGTTCAGGCTACCCGCGCGGGGTAGCGTTCACCAAACAGCCAGGAACATCACCGACATTGCTCGCAGGGCCCGACCGCCGGAGTGCCCTGTGACCGCTACGAGGGGTCGAGGTATGCCGGACCAGCCGCCGGAGCGTGGGGGGGAGAGCTCCCCCCATGGCGCCGACGACCCCTCCGCCTCCCGCGGCCGCGGGCAGCATCGCGAGCGGCTGGACGAGGCCGCCCCTACCTCGCCGACCGTGCGGCAGATTCGGCGGGCGTACACCCTGACCGCGCTCGGCACGCTGGTGCCCGGCGCCGGTCTGTCGCTGACTCGTCGCCGGGTCGTCGGCCTGGCGATGATGGTTCTCACCCTGGTGCTGCTCATCGGTCTGACGTGGTACGTCGTCGGCCGCGGCGCGGAGGAGTCGGTGCTGCAGCTGGGTTCGCGCCCGGTGCTGCTTCGGCGCCTCGGGATCGCCGGGTCTCTGCTCGTGCTGGCCTGGATGGCCTCGGTGGTGTTCACCGCACTCATCAGCGCGCCACGCGGACTGGCCATCGGCCAGCGATGGGGGCTGCGCGTGTTCACCGCGCTCATGTGTGTGCTCCTGATCGCCCCCACCGCTCTCAGCTGGCGCTACGTCAACGCCCACACCGAGGCGGTCGACCGCATCTTCGTGGGTCGCCAGAGTCCGCAGAGCAGCGACACCGACGCCGCGATGCCCAACCTCGAGACCGAGGACCCGTGGGAGGAGGTGCCGCGCGTCAACGTGCTGCTCCTGGGCTCTGACGGCACCGACACGCGCGAGGGTGTCCGCACCGACACGATGCTGATCGCGAGCATCGACACCGAGACCGGCGACAGCGTCCTGTTCGGCATCCCCCGCAACCTCGAGCGCGTCCCGGTGCCCCAGGACAACCCGCTGTCGAAACGCTGGCCCGACGGCTACGACTGCGGCGACGACTGTCTGATGAACGGGGTCTGGACCGAGGCGATGGACTTCGCCGAGGAGCGGCCGCAGCTGTACGCCGACGACCCGAACCCGGGGCTGACCGCCACGCGCGAGGTGCTCTCCGCCGTCATCGGACAACCGATCGACTACACGGCGATCATCAACCTCAAGGGCTTCCGCGACCTCGTCGACGCGATGGGCGGCGTGGAGATCGACGTCCAGGAGCGCCTGCCGATGGGAGGACGGACGACCTACACCTGGGACGGGCGCCCCATGCTGGTCCCCGGGAGCGAGTCGGGATACCTCGAGCCGGGGCTGCAGACGCTCAACGGGTACCAGGCCCTGTGGTACGCCCGCTCACGCATCACGACCGACGACTTCAGCCGGATGCGACGGCAACGTTGTGTGGTGGCGGCGATGGTCGACCAGGTGAACCCGCTGAAAATGATCCGGCGCTACCCGCAGATCGTGGGTGTCGCCGGCGACAACGTCAAAGCGGACATCTCCCAGGACGAGCTTCCCGCTTTCGCCGAGCTCACACTGAGGGTCCAGAACGGCACGATCCGGTCGCTGCCGTTCACCATCGAGAACACCAACGTGGGCAACCCCGACTTCCGACGCCTGCGCCGAATGGTCACCGAGGCGATCGAGCCCCCCCAGCCCACCGCCCCCGACCGGTCCGAGCAGACGAAGCAGCCGCGCACCGAGGAGCCTGCCCCCCCGGAGCCGGCCGGGCAGGAAGAGGACGAGAAGCCCTCGGACGAGCTGGAGGAGGTCGGCACCGTCTGCTGAGGCGAGGCCGGCCGGCACCTGGACGGACAGACAGAACGGCCCGCGATCCCACGGGGATCACGGGCCGTTCCTGGTGAGGCTCGCTTACCGAGCACTCACAACGTCAGACGGGGCGAACGGCGTCCGCCTGCGGTCCCTTCGGGGACTGCGTGACCTCGAACTCGACCCGCTGGGCCTCGTCGAGCGTCTTGTAGCCGTTGCTCTGGATGGCCGAGTAGTGGACGAACACGTCCGGGCCTCCACCATCCTGCGCGATGAAGCCGAAGCCCTTTTCCGCGTTGAACCACTTCACGGTTCCCTGTGCCATGTGAACTCTCTCTGTTATGCGTGTGCGTCACAACCCCCACGGTGTGGGAGGTGGGTCGAGATGGAACCCCCCACTCGCCAGGACCTGCCTGGCGGTGCCGTCGTGCCGAACCCGGGGGCTCAGCGTGTACTTCACTGCGAGGAACTGCAAAACAACCGCGCCAACCGTAGCAGCATTCTGCCCGTCGACCACGCTCGGCAGTCTGGGATGATGCGCTGTGGGACACGGTGTCATCCTGGTGTCCGGGAGGGTTCGCATAGTGGCCTAGTGCAGGCGCCTTGAAAGCGCCCGACGGAAACGTCCGTGGGTTCGAATCCCACACCCTCCGCCGGCGCGGCGGCGCGCTGCATGGCGACCTGGTGGGCCTGGGACTAGGCTCGACGCGAACCGTCAATCGAGCGAAGGGAGCCAACATGCGCAGACTCATTCTGCTCGCAGGTGTGGCGATTGGGTACGTACTGGGCGCCAAGGCCGGCCGCGAGCGCTACGAGCAGCTCGCCGACCAGGCCAGCAAGGTGTGGTCCGACCCACGGGTCCAGACCAAGGTGGGTGAGGTCAAGGATCAGGCCCCGCAGGTGGCGGCCAAGGTCGGCGACCGAGCCAAGACCGCTGCCGGTCAGGCCAAGGCGAAGGCCGGCGGCCGGGAGACGACCGACGGCGAAGGGACGTACGAGAACCCGACGGGCTCGGTCGACGCCGACGGCGACCTGGTCGTCGACGCGACGGGCTTCGGCCCCGGTGGCGAGAGACTTCCCTGACCCCTGCCCTCAGCAGACCGTGACCAGCAGTGGCGCGCCACCCGTCGGTGGCGCGCCACTGCTGTACGGGTCACCAGCTAGATCCAGAGCGCCGGCTCGTTGTACAGCGCCTCGGTCGGGTCCTGCTCCGGTGCGGGCCGACGGATGCGAGCCGGCACTCCGGTTGCGACCGCGCCGTCCGGCACGTCCTTGACCACCACCGCATTGGCGCCGACCTGAGCACCCGCGCCGATGACGACCGGGCCGAGGACTCGCGCCCCTGCCCCGAGGACGGCCCCGTCCCGCACCGTCGGATGACGCTTCACCGGGTCCATCGAACGCCCGCCGAGGGTCACCCCGTGGTACAGCATGACGTCGTCACCGACCTCGGCCGTCTCGCCGATGACCACGCCCATGCCGTGGTCGATGAAGAAGCGCGCCCCGATCTGCGCGCCGGGGTGGATCTCCACTCCGGTGGCGGAGCGCACCGCTTGGGAGAACAGACGAGCCGCAAGGCGGCCGCGACCACCCCGGCGCCACAGCGCATGGCTGAGTCGGTGCGCCCACAGGGCATGCAGCCCGGGTGTCGCCAGCGCCATCTCCAGACGGCTGTGCGTCGCCGGGTCACGACGCACCGCCGCGTCGAGGTCCTCCGTCAGGGTGGACCAGGCGCGGTGTGCCGCCCGAGCCATCAGTCGGTCATGCCCTCGAACAGCACCGTGGACAGGTAGCGCTCCCCGAAGTCGCAGACGATGACCACGATCGTCTTGCCGGCGTTCTCCTCCCGGGCCGCGACCTGCAGGGCGGCCCACACGTTGGCCCCGGTGCTGATGCCGGAGAGGATGCCCTCCTGCGTGGCCAGCTCGCGCGCGGTGCGCAGGGCGTCGTCCAGGGTGACGTCGACGACCTCGTCGTAGATGTCGGTGTCCAGGATGTCGGGCACGAAGTTGGCGCCCAGGCCCTGGATCTTGTGCGGGCCGGGCTGCCCGCCGTTGAGGATCGGGCTGTCGGCGGGCTCCACGACCACCAGGCCCACGTCGGGTTTCTGCTCCCGCAGGTAGCCTCCGGCGCCGGTGATCGTGCCCCCGGTGCCCACCCCGGCGACGAAGATGTCCACGGCGCCGTCGGTGTCCTCCCAGACCTCCGGCCCGGTGGTGGCGCGGTGCACAGCAACGTTCGCGGGGTTGGCGAACTGACGAGCCCGCACGGCACCGCGCTCCGCCGCGATCTCCTCGGCCTTGGCTACGGCACCCTTCATGCCCTCCGGCCCCGGGGTGAGCACCAGCTCGGCACCGTAGGCCTTGAGCAACGCGCGGCGTTCCAAGCTCATCGTCTCCGGCATCGCCAGCACCACGTTGAAGCCTCGGGCCGCTCCCACCATGGCCAGCGCGATCCCGGTGTTCCCGGAGGTGCCTTCGACGATCGTCCCGCCTGGCTGCAGCTGACCGGACTCGACCGCGGCGTCGATGATCGCGTTGCCGATACGGTCCTTCACCGAGGCAGCCGGGTTCTGGGACTCCAGCTTGACCAGCACCTGGGCGTCGATGCCCTCGGTCAGCCGGTTCAGCCGGACCAGTGGGGTGTGGCCGATCACCTGGGTGATGTCGTCGTGGACGCGCACGGAGCTCTCTCTTTCGTCAGGGCAGGAGCAGGGACGGGGCCCGCCGTCGGGTACAGCAGGTGATACATCTTCTAAGGCCGGGTTATTCCAGTTCCCCCACGCCGAGGTCGGTGCGTGCCGCTATATCGTCGGCGCACCCGGATCCGTAGCATGCGCCTATGCCAGCGCAGCAGATCGTCGCGATCATCATCGGGCTGAGTGTGACCGCGGTCGCCCTCGTGCTCTTCGCCCAGGCCATCACACGCTTCGTGGCCCGGTTCCGCCTCGGAGCGCCCGAAGCCACGCCGCGCACCGACCGCGCTGGGCAGCGCGCCGCCACCCTGGTGCGCGAGGTGTTCGGACACACGCGGATGGCACGCAAGCGCTGGGTCGCGGTGGCCCACTGGGTCGTGATGATCTCCTTCGGTCTGCTCTTCCTCACTCTCGTCAACGCCTACGGTCAGCTCTTCAGCCCCTCGTTCGACCTCTGGGGCCTGGCGCACTTCTTCCCGCTGGCCTGGGGCTTCGAGCTCTTCGGCTGGGGGGCCATCCTCGGCATCCTGACCTTGGTCGTGGTGCGACAGCGCGAGCACCCGCGCCAGCGCGGGCGCCGGAGCCGCTTCTGGGGCTCGACCTTCTGGCAGGCCTACGTCGTCGAGGGCGTCATCTTGGGGGTGGGCCTGTGCATCATCACCCTGCGCGGCCTGGAGTACGCGCTGGGTTCGGCGGAGGGCGCGAGCTGGGCCACGAGCCTGAACTTCCCGCTCACCGCCTGGCTGGGCTCTGCGTTCGGCGGGGTCTCGGTAGCCGCCCTGGAGAATGCGATCGTCTTCGTCGCGCTGCTGAAGATCCTCATCTCCATGGCCTGGATGATCATCATCGCCACGACGCCGACGATGGGCGTCGCCTGGCACCGCTTCCTGGCGTTCTTCAACATCTACCTCAAGCGCGACCCGGCCGGAGGCACGGCGCTGGGGCAGCTGGAGCCGATCGCCGTCGCCGGCAAGCCGGTGGACTTCGAGGCCATCGAGGACCTGGACGAAGATGCCGCCCTCGGCGTCGGCTCGGTGGAGGACTTCACCTGGAAGGGGCTTCTCGACTTCTCCACCTGCACGGAGTGTGGCCGCTGCCAGGAGCAGTGCCCGGCGTGGCACACCGAGAAGCCGCTGTCTCCCAAGATGCTCGTCGTCGCCCTGCGCAACCATCACCACGAGAAGGCACCGTGGTTGCTGGCCAGCGACGAGCAGCGCGAGGCGGCCCAGAAGGGCGGTGAGGGCATTCCCGCGACAGCCGTCGCCGAGGCCCAGCGGGCCCTGGTCGGCGCCACCGAGGGTGACGCAACCACCCCGGACGGTGGAGGGGTCATCGACCCCGACGTGCTGTGGTCCTGCACCACGTGTGGCGCGTGCGTCGAGCAGTGCCCGGTGGACATCGAGCACGTGGACACCATCGTCGACATGCGGCGCTACCAGACGCTGATCGAGTCGGCCTTCCCTAAGGAGCTGGGGGGGCTGTTCAAGAACCTGGAGAACAAGTCGAACCCGTGGGGCATGTCGGCCCGCGCCCGGATGGACTGGGCGAAGGACCTGGACTTCGAGGTGCCCCTGGCCGGCGGTGACATCGAGAACATGGCTGACGTCGACTATCTGTTCTGGGTGGGGTGTGCCGGGGCATTCGAGGATCGGGCCAAGAAGACCACCCAGGCCGTGGCCACGTTGCTGCACATGGCCGAGGTGAGCTTCGCGGTGCTGGGCGACGGGGAGTCCTGCACCGGCGACCCGGCCCGCCGCTCGGGCAACGAGTTCCTGTTCCAGATGCTGGCGAGCGCCAACGTCGAGATGCTCGGCGAGGTCAACGCGACCAAGATCGTGGTGACCTGCGCGCACTGCTTCAACACGCTCAAGAACGAGTACCCCCAGCTGGGCGGGCACTACGAGGTGATCCACCACACGCAGCTGCTCAACCGCCTGGTGCGTGAGAAGCGCCTGACCCCCGTGGCGCGGCCCGCCGAGGTCGCCTCCTCCCCCCTGGCCTCCACGGCGGAGACCGTCACCTACCACGACCCGTGCTACATCGGACGTCACAACGGTGTCTACGCACCGCCTCGGGAGCTCATCGGCGCGCTACCCGGCGTGCAGCTGGCCGAGATGCCCCGCAACAGCGAGAAGTCGTTCTGCTGCGGAGCCGGCGGCGCCCGGATGTGGATGGAGGAGAAGCTGGGCACGCGGATCAACATGAACCGCACCGAGGAGGCGTTGGCCACCGGCGCCGACCGGATCGCCATCGGCTGCCCGTTCTGCCGGGTCATGCTCTCCGACGGCCTGGCCCAGAAGCAGGCCGAAGATGCACGCGAGGAGGTCGAGGTCGTCGACGTCTCCCAGATGCTGCTGGCCGCCTGCACCCGCGCGCCGGAGCAGGAGGACGCGGAGACGGTCACCGAGCCGGCATGAGGCACCCGGCCAGGCCCCGGGTTCCGGCCGACCGGGTCAGCCCATGTTCTCCTCGACGAACTCCTGGGCGACGTCCGCCGGGTCCTCGCCCTCGTTCGACACCCGCGCCAGCATGTCGGTCAGGACCTCGGTGTCCAGTGACCCCGATACCTCGTTGAGCGTCTCGGTCACCGTGTCGTCGTTCGCCTCCGTCGTGATCAGCGGCACGATGTTCTGCGCGACGAAGAGGTTCTCGGGGTCCTCCAGCACCACGAAGTCGTTCTCGACGATGGCCGGGTCGGTGGAGAAGATGTTCGCCGCGTCGATCTGACCGTTCTTCAGCGACTGTGCGGTGAGGTTGGACCCGGCCGCCAGCGGCCGGAACGCCGAGAACTCCAGGCCGTAGACCTCCTTCAGCCCCGGGACTCCGGTGTAACGGTCCTCCCACTCCGGCGGCCCACCGAGCACCATGTCGCCGGCCACCGGCTCGAGGTCGCCGATGCTCTCCAGGTCGAACTCCTCCGCGGTGGCAGAGGTGACCACGACGGCGTCCTTGTTCTGGGCCTCGGAGCGCTCGAGCACGGTGAGGTTGTCCGGCAGCGCCTCCTGCAGCTCGGTGTAGACCCCTTCCGGCTCAGTGGCTTCGGCCTCCTCGTTGAAGTAGAGGGTCAGCGCGCCGGTGTACTCGGGAATGAGGTCGATCGAGCCGTCCTCCAGGCCTGCGATGTAGGTCTCGCGGTTGCCGATGTTGAGGCGCTGCTGGACCTTGACGTCCGCACCCTTCAAGGCGGCGGTGTAGATCTCGGCCAGCAGCACGTTCTCGGGGAAGTTGGCCGAGCCGACCGTGACGGCGCCGCCGCCGTTGCCGCCCCCGCCGTCGCCGTTTCCGCCGTCGCCGCTTCCGCCGGAGTCATCCATGGGGTCGCCTCCGCAGGCGGACAAGGTGAGCCCGGCGAGCAGGGCAGCGGCGAACGCAGTCGTACGTGTCATGAGGTCCTCCAGGTGAGGTAGTCAGGGCTAGCCGTTGGTGGCCAAACCGGGTGAGACGACGAGTCGTTGAACCAAGCCAAACACGAAGTCCACCGCCAAGGCGAGCAGGGCCACGAGAAGTGCTCCACTGGCCATCTCCGCGTAGTCCTGGGTGGCCTGCCCGTCGATGAGGTAGCGGCCGAGCCCGCCGAGCCCGACGATGGCCGCGATGGTCGCGGTGGCGATGATCTGCAGCATCGCCGAGCGCATCCCGGAGAAGATCAGCGGCAGCGCGCACGGCATCTCCACCTCGAACAGCACCTGGCGGCCCGTCATACCCATGCCCTTGGCGGCGTCCCTCGCCGAGGGGTCGACCTGCTGCACCCCGGAGTACACACCGGACAGGATCGGAGGAATGGCGAGGATGAACAGCACGATCAGGCTGGGCACCTCGAAGGCCGCCTCGCCGCTGAGGCGAGGAAGCAGGAGCAGGACAGCGATGAAGAGCACGCCGAGCGAGGGGATAGCCCGGAACCCGCCGGCGGCGCTGACGACGACCACCCGCCCTCTGCCGGTGTGCCCGATGTAGAGCCCCAACGGCACCGCGACGAGTGCAGCCAGCAGTAGCGCGATGAACGAGTACTCCAGGTGGGCCAGCGTCTGGGAGATGACGCCGCGGTCGCCCTCCCAGTTGGCGGGGTCGGTGAGCCACTCCACGACGGGGCCGATCACGAGGCCACCGCCCGCTGCCAGGGAGTGAGCAGTCTCGCGATCCCCAGAATGATGGCGTCGAACAGCAGCGCCAGGAACAGACACCCCACGACGCCCACGACGATCGGGCCGATCGCGTTGCGGTTGAACCCGTCGGTGAACAGGATCCCGAGCTGTTGCACCCCGACCAGCGCAGCGACCGACACGATGGAGACGTTGCTCACCGCGGCGACCCGAAGACCGGCGGCGATGACCGGAACGGCCAGCGGCAGCTCCACCTGGAACAGCCGGCGCACAGTGCTGAAGCCCATCGCGGTCGCGGCCTGACGCGTCGCTTCCGGAACCGAGGACAGCCCGTCGGCCACGGTCCGGGTGAGCAGCGCGATGGTGTAGAGCGTCATCGCCACCACCACGTTGAGCGGATCGAGGATCTGGGTGCCGAGGACGCCGGGCAACAGAATGAACAAGGCCAGAGAGGGGATGGTGTAGAGCAGCCCCGTACTGGCGATGACCGGGGCGTACAGCCATGCCCGTCGCAGTGCCATCCACCCCAGCGGGATGGCGAGCAGCAGCCCGATGACGAGCGGCAGACCGGCCAGGTAGACGTGGTCGAGCGTCAGGGCGACGATCTCACTCGCCGGCACGTCCAGGATTGTCATCCGGCGCTCTCATCCGAGGCGGACTCCGCGCCCGCCTGTGGCTCCGGCTCGGCGCGCGAACCCTCTCCACGCAGGGCCGGGCGGCCGGTCTGGTCGGCGTCCAGGTCGTCGTCGTGGGTCCGGATGCTGTCGCCCCTCGGCCGCTCGACGGCCTGGATCACCTGCAGCACCTCCGTCGGGTCGACCGTGCCGACCAGGCGGCCCTCGTGCGTCACCACACCACGGCCGCTCGGCGAGGACAGGGCAGCGTCGAGCAGGCCGCGCAGTGACCCGTCGCGCTCGGCCAGGGTGCCCCCGAGCTGGAGGTCCTGGGCCGTGACCTCGCCGTGTACCTCGGAGTCGTGCACCCAGCCCTGCGGACGTGACTCCTCGTCGACGACGAGACGCCAGGGCCCCTCGGACCCACCCGAGGAGTCGAGCCGCTCGCCGAGGCGCACAACCTCCTCGTCGTGGACCGGCACCTCCGCGTGCTGGAAGCTGAGCGCACGGTACCCACGGTCACGCCCGACGAAGGAGGCGACGAAGTCGTCAGCGGGATGAGCGAGCAGGTCGTCCGGCGAGCTGAACTGGGCCAGCTGCCCGCCCTCGCGCAGGACCGCGATCCGGTCGCCGAGCTTGATCGCCTCGTCGATGTCGTGGGTGACCATGACGATGGTGGTGCCGAGCGACTCCTGCAGCTTGAGGAACTCGTCCTGCAGCCCCTCCCGCACGACCGGGTCCACGGCGCTGAACGGCTCGTCCATGAGCATCACCTCGGGGTCCCCCGCCAGGGCGCGGGCCACACCCACACGCTGCTGCTGGCCCCCGGAGAGCTGCCCGGGGTAGCGCTTCGCGAAGTCGCCACCGAGGCCGACCAGCTCGAGCACCTCCATCCCCCGCTCGCGCGCCTTGGCCTTGTCCCACTTCAGCAGCGTCGGCACGGTGGTGACGTTGGCCAACACGGTGCGGTGTGGGAAGAGGCCGGCGTGCTGGATGACGTAGCCGATGCTGCGCCGCAGCTGGGCGGGTTTCTTGGCCAGGGCATCTTCGCCGTTGATGAGGATCCGTCCCGAGGTGGGCTCGATCATCCGGTTGATCATGCGTAGCGACGTGGTCTTGCCACATCCCGACGGTCCCACGAGCACGGTGATCTTGCCCTCAGGGGCCTCCACCGAGAGGTCGTCGACGGCCACCGTCCCGTCGGCGAAACGCTTCGTCACTCCTTCGAGGCGAATCATTCGCTAGACCCTAGCGGCACCCCGCGACAGTCGTGCTGCGGGTCCCTACGGCACCGCGGCGAACCGGCGCCGGTAGGTCGAGGGCGCGATGCCCACGACCCGGGTGAAGTGGTGCCGCAGCAGCGTGGCGCTGGCCAGGCCCACGGACTCGGCGACCGAGTCCAAGGAGGCGTCCGAGGTCTCCAGGAGCTGTTGGGCCGCCAGGACCCGCTGGCGGGTGAGCCACTGGTGCGGCGTCGCCCCGGTCTCGGCCGCGAAGTGGCGCGCGAAGCTTCTCGTAGACATGTGCTGCCGCTTGGCCATGCTGCTCACCGTGTGCGGCTGGTCGAGCGTGTCGCCGAGCCACTGCAACAGCTCGCGCGTCGAGGTCTCCCCGGACTCCTGCGGCACAGGTCGCTCGATGAACTGGCGCTGTCCCCCGTCCCGGTGCGGCGCCACGACCATCCGCCGCGCGATCCGCGCGGTCACCTCCGAACCCCACTCGACGCGGACCAGGGACAGGCACGCGTCGATCCCGGCCGCCGTGCCGGCGCTGGTGATGATGGTGCCGTTCTGGGTGTACAGCGCGTCAGCGTCGACCTCGATGTCGGGGTAGGCGCGGGCGAGCGCGTCGGCGTAGCGCCAGTGGGTGCTGCACTGCCCCCCGCTCAGGACTCCCGCCGCGGCGACCGTGAAGGCGCCGCTGCACACCGACAGCACGTAGGCGCCTCGCCCCACGGCGGCTCGCACCACGTCGAGCACCGCGGGCGAGGGGAGAGTGTCCATCGGTCCGCTCGGCACCGCCACGAGGTCTGCGTCGGCGCAGGCCTCCAGTCCATGCTCCACCGTGAGCGTGGCGCCTCCCGCCATGACTACGGGGCGCTGGGGGTCCTCGGTGCACACGGTGAAGTCGAAGGCCGGCACGCCGTCGTCCGTCCGGTCGACGCCGAACACCTCACAGACGACCCCGAACTCGAACGGCGCCATCGGATCCTGGGCAACGACGGCAACGGAGCGCAGCATCGGACCAGTATGGCAGATATTGAGCGGTAGGTGGCATTCATGCCACTGGTGGCGCGATTTTGATGACCGCATGATTACTGCCAGTGGAGGTCACCCGGACCTCCCACACCATGAGGAGTCAGCATGAACGAGATCATCTCCGCCGTCGCCTTCGTCGCTCTGTCTGTCGCGAGCCTGGCCGCCATCGGCTGGTACTCGATGCCGCGTGCCGAGCGTGGAGCGCCCACCGAGGTCGGCCTGCAGCAGTGGGGGAGCATCGTCGCTCAGGGCGCCCGCATCCTGGGCACCTGGGGTCCGCGACTGGATTTCTCGGCGTCCCAGAGCGCCACCCGGGCTCGCCAGGTCAAGCACTCAGAGCTGTGAGCGGTGAAAGTTGCTGAACGAGCGGCTGGCGGTCGGCCCCCGTTGCCCCTGGTAGTGGGAGCCGTTCGCCGAGCTGCCGTAGGGGTGCTCGCTGGCCGAGGACAGGCCGAAGAAGCACAGCTGGCCGATCTTCATCCCTGGATGCAGCACGATGGGCAGCGTCGCGACGTTGCTCAGCTCCAACGTGACGTGCCCGGTGAAGCCGGGGTCGACGAACCCGGCGGTCGCATGGGTGAGCAGGCCCAGTCGCCCGAGCGAGGACTTGCCCTCCACCCGCGCCGCGACGTCGTCGGGCAGGGTGATGGTCTCGTACGTCGATCCGAGCACGAACTCACCCGGGTGCAGCACGAACGACTCGCCGGGCTCGACCTCCACCAGCCGGGTGAGATCGGGTTGGTCCAGGGCCGGGTCGATCACCGCGTACTTGTGGTTGTCGAACAGCCGGAAGTAGCGGTCGAGCCGGAAGTCGACGCTGGAGGGCTGCACCATGCTCGGGTCCCACGGCTCGAGACGCACCCGGCCGGAGTCGATCTGTGCATGGATGTCGCGGTCCGAGAGCAGCACAGTGTCAGCCTAGCCGCCTCGTTGGTGAGGGGTCGCGACGTTGGTTAGACTGCCTCGGCACGCTCGTGCGGGCGTAGTTCAATGGTAGAACATCAGCTTCCCAAGCTGAATACGCGAGTTCGATTCTCGTCGCCCGCTCCACCGGTCTCCACCTGCTGACCCGTTCCGTGCCGGGAGGCATCATGCCGCGCGACGCGCGCCCGGCCGCCGAGACCACGATCGACACCGGGCTGGTCGAGGCCCTGGTCGCCCGGCAGCACCCCGACCTCGCAGGCCAGCCCGTGCGTCACCACGCAGGCGGCTGGGACAACGAGGTGTTCCGCCTCGGTGACCGCTACGCGGTGCGCCTGCCCCGCCGCCGCCTGGCCGCAGGGCTGGTCGAGGCCGAGCTGCGGTGGCTGCCCTCCCTGGCCTCCCGGCTCCCCCTGCCCGTCCCCGCTCCACTGCGGCGTGGGGATCCCGGCGCCGGCTACCCGTGGACGTGGTCGATCACCGCGTGGCTGCCCGGTGACCTCGCGGTCCACCTCCGGCCCGACGACCAGACGGACGCGGCCCGGGCACTGGGCGAGTTCGTGCGCGCCCTCGCAGCTCCCGCTCCGGCGCAGGCGCCACCGAACCCCTTCCGCGGGGTCCCGCTCGCCGACCGGCACGCTCGCGTCCTCGCCGGGCTGGCCGCACTCAGCGAGGCGCACGACCGCGAGCTCGCGACCCGCGTCTGGGAGCAAGCCCTGGCTGTCCCGCCGTGGGAGGGCCCGTCGGTGTGGCTGCACGGCGACCTGCACCCGGGCAACGTGCTGGTGTGCGGGGGCCGAGTCGGCGCGGTGCTCGACTTCGGTGACCTCACGGCGGGCGACCCGGCGACCGACCTCTCTGTGGCGTGGATGCTCTGGGGACCCGGGGACCGGGAGACGTTCCGGGCGGCGGCGGGCGGATGTGACGATGCCACCTGGGCGCGAGCCCGCGGGAACGCGCTGGCGCACGCCGTGGCGTGCCTCGCCGGGTCGGCCGACGACCCTGTCCTGGGGCCGATGAGCCGCCGCACACTCGCTGCGGTGCTCACCGACCCGGCGTGAGGGACCTCGGCGTCTGGCACCGCCGACGGCATACTGGCCGCCATGACGGACCCGGTCCTGACCGCGCTGCACGACCTCGAGCACTCCGTGGTGCCCTGCGACCCGGAGCTGGCTGACACGGCCGCCTTCTGCCAGGCCTACGGCTACGCCGCCGAGGACTCGGCGAACGCGATCCTGGTCGTCGGCAAGTCCGCCGAGCGGCCGATGGTCTGCTGCGTCGTCCTGGCCACGACCCGGCTCGACGTCAACTCCGCCGTGCGCAAGCGGCTGGGCACCCGGCGGGCCTCGTTCGCCGGCGCCGAGGAGACCATCGAGCGCTCCGGCGGGATGCAGATCGGTGGCGTGACCCCCTTCGGCCTCCCCGAGGACGTCCCGGTCTGGGTCGACGCGGCGGTGATGACCCGTGAGCAGGTCATCGTCGGGGGCGGCTCGCGGGACCGGAAGATCCTGTGCCCTCCGAGCTCGGTGGCTGCGCTGCCGTCGGCCGAGGTGGTCGAGGGCCTGGCCCTCCCTCTTCCTCCGGCCTCCGCGTCCCGCTGAACCTCGCGACCGGTCAGGTCAGGTCAGGTCAGGACGGCACGGTCCCGACCGCACGCCGCATGATCGCGTCGGCGAACCGCGCCGCCGCGCCGGGCGAGAAGGCCAGGAACATCGACGGCTCGGCCAGCTCGACCTCCAGCACCACGGGCCCGTCCGGCGTCGGCAGCAGGTCGACACGGCAGTACAGCGGGGCACCCTCGGCCGGTAGCGCCTCGAGGACCCGCCGCGCCACGGCGCGCTCGCCGTCGGTGGGTTCACGGGCGCTGATCTCCTCCTCGGCGAACAGCCCCTCGACCAGCCCCGCCCCCCGGGTCAGGATCGCGGCCTTGCGGACGGAGTGCGAGAAGGCGCCCTCCACGAACAGCATGGCCGACTCACCGGCGGTGTCCACCTCGGCGAGGTAAGGCTGCACCATGGCGGTGCGCCCGCTGGCCAGGATGGCGCGCACGTGCGCGACCGACTCGTCCCGGTCCCGCGCACCCAGGCGCAGGGTGTCCCGCGACCCGACCGAGACGGACGGTTTCACCACATGCTCGGTGCCGAGGAACGCATGGTCGACGTCCCCGCCGGCCCGGATGAAGACGGAGGGGACCACCGGGACACCCGCACCGGCGAGGGCTTCCAGGTAGCGCTTGTCGGTGCTCCAACGCAGGAGGCCCGGCTCGTTGGCCAGGCGGCTGACGTGGGCGACCTGGTCCGCCCACGTCAAGAACTCCTCCCGCCTCGCGGGGTAGTCCCAGGTCGAGCGCACCACCACCAGGTCATACCCTGCCCACCGGACTCCTGGGTCGTCCCAGACGGCGGGCTCCACCGCGGCGCCGAGCCTGTTGAGCTCACGGCTCAGCAGCCGGCCCTCCTCATCCAGTGTCGACACCTCGGCCGCCGTGGCCAGAGCGATCCGCGGTGCAGTCGGCATCGCGCGCGTCCTTCCTTCTCGTGCTGGGTCAGCGCATCCGTTGAGCGGTCTCGTCGACCCACTGGCGCACCCGGTCGGCGTTGACCCCGCCGTCGCCGTACCCGTAGCGCGCCCGTGAGTACACGGCCAGGGTGGACCCGCCTTCTCCGTCCTCGAGGAAGCGGACCGAGACGTAGTCGGGGAAGCCGAAGACGGCGCTGCGCTGCCGGTAGGTCACCCAGCGCCGGCTGGGGGACCCCGCCAGCCGCTGCACTCGCTCCTCGCCCATGGCCACCTCATCGAAAGCCTCGGCCAGCCGGTCGACCGGCGCGTCGAACCTCGGCGCGGTCCCCTCCTGCTTGCGCTGACGGTCGACCGGCGCCTCCGCAGGGGTCAGCCGGTACCAGTGGGGCCGGTCGTCGACGGTGGCGGCTACCGGGTCGACGTGCCAGCGGTCCGGGTCCTCCGGTGCCCGCCGCGCCAGCACCGCGGTCAGCGCCAGGAAGACCGTCACGGCCGCCACCACCGAGACACCGATGGTCATCGCGGGCCGTCGGGGACGAGAAGGAGCCATGGATGCCAGTCTGCCGCGACCCGGCGGGTGAGTGACACCGGAGCGCTCAGCCGAGCACCGAGGGGAAGACGTCGCGGTAGCCCGGCCAGGTCCCGGCGGGGGTCGACACGCTGCGCGACGCCAGCACACCTCGGACGATGGCACGGGTCACGACGGTGGCGGCGGCCGTGAGGATGCCGTGGAACAGCGGCGGCGGAGCCGGCCTCCGCCCGCTGGACAGGGCGAACAGTGTGTCCCCGTCCAGCATGGTGTGGCTCGGGTGGATGGCCCGGGCCAGCCCGTCGTGCCCGCTGCCGGCCACGCGAGCGCACTGCGCCTTGGTCAGGCCGGCGTCGGTCGCGACCACCCCGATCGTGGTGGCCAGGCTGTCTCCGCCGCTCTTGCCGGTAGCCGCGCGCAGCACGCCGTCGCGGGCCTGCTCGAGCTCGGCGGGGCGAGGAGGGCTCAGCAGAGGAGCCCCCGTGCGCCCGGCTCGAGACGAAGTGTCCGGGAGGTCGGCGGCGAGGAGGAAGGGGGCTCCGTACATCGTGCCGTCGTCGACGTCGACCACCGAGCCCACCGCGTTGACCACCACGAGCGCGGCCACCGTCGTGCCGTCGGGCAGCACCTCACTGGCCGAACCGACCCCGCCCTTGAGTCCCGCGGCACGTGCTCCCGTGCCGGCACCGGCCACGCCGAGCTCCGGCGCCGCGCTCGAGGCAGCAGCGGCAGCACGCTCCCCGAATCCCGCGTCGGGGAACCGGCCGAAGTCACCTCCGCGGCCCAGGTCGAAGATGACCGCCGCGGGCACGATGGGCACCACCTCCCCGGGCCCGCCCATGCCGAAGCCAACGCCCTCGGCGTACCGGCTGCGGACCACCCCGTCCGCGGCGGCCAGGCCGAAAGCGCTCCCGCCGCACAGACAGACCGCGTGCACGCGCTCGACGAGGTTGCGTGGGTCGAGCAGGTCGGTCTCCCGGGTTCCCGGCGCCCCGCCGCGCACGTCGACGCCGCCGACCGCGCCCTCACGGTCGGTCAGCACCACGGTGGTGCCCGTCAACCACCCGTCGCCGTTCCGCTGATGCTGACCGACCCGCAGGCCAGGGACGTCGACCAGCGAGTTCGTCGGGCCGGACCGCGTCATCCGCGCAGCCTCTCACGGCTCGTGCGCGGTGGACATCCTCGTCCGTGTCAGGGCCGTGAGCACCTCGTGCGGGCGCAGGTCACGCTCGGTGCCCCGCGCCAGGTCCTCCCCGTGGAGCAGGGTCGACCAGAAGGTATGCCGGATGGCGGTGCGCCACGAGACCGTGATGACTCCTCGCACCGGAGGCCTGTCGTGCCGAGCCGAGATGTGCAGGTGGCGGTCACCGGCCTCGCTGTCCCGCCACACCAGGACCGTGGGGTCGACCAGGGAAGTGACCCAGTCGCCGAGGTCGCACACCTCCTCGACCGTCACGAGGACGTCACCCTCGATGTCCAGACGGTGACCGAGCTGCAGCAGGCCGAGCACCACGGCGCTGTCCGTGTCTTCCTGCCTCCTCACCTGCTCCACCGGCCGCAGCCGCCGGCCCGGAGCTGCCGCCCACGGCGGTGCGGAGTCAAGGCGGCAGGGATGGCTCATGGTGCGTCGACCCTAGGTTCAGGCACCCCGTCGTCGCTTCATCCCCACAGGTGGCCCGAGCCGGCACCCGGGTGAAGTTCACCCCCTGGGGTGGCGCCGACCCGAGGTCCACGTTGCCACCCTGGCCCTCGCCGGACGGCTCTGGTGCCCGGGATCGAGTAGCCGCGTCGAGAGGTCGACCTTGTCATGGTGAGTGGTGCCACCGCCGTCCGGCTCGCGAGCGAGGACCCGAGGACCGGACGGGCCAGGCGGCGTAGCGTGACGCCCATGTCATCACGTTCAGCTGCGGCAGCTCCGCCGCGCCGGATCCCGCAGGTGGCTCTGATCAACGACTACGAGGTCGTCGTACACGGTCTGCGGCAGATGCTCGCCTCGTTCGCAGACCGCGTCGATGTGGTCGAGGCGGACGTGCACTCACCGGATCGTGGCCCGGTCGACATCACCTTGTACGACACGTTCGCGGCGCCGCAGATCAACGCCAGCGCAGTGGACCCCTTCCTGGACGACCCGGGCTGCGGACGGGTCGTGGTCTACAGCTGGAACACCCAGCCCGAGCTCGTCCGGACCGCCCTCGGCAAAGGCGTTGCGGGGTACCTGCCGAAGTGGTTGACGGCTGTCCAGCTGGTCGAGGCGTTGGAGCAGGTCCACGCCGGCGAGGTCGTGCTCCCGCCGGAGCGGCCGGACTGCAGCGAGACCGACGAGGCGACGCTCATCCGGCCGGAGCCCGCACCGAACCGCTGGCCCGGCCAGGAGTACGGACTGTCCGCACGGGAGTCCGAGGTCCTGGCGCTGATCGTCCAGGGGTTGTCCAACGACCAGATCGCGGCTCGGTCCTACCTGAGCATCAACACGATCAAGACCTACATCCGCAGTGCCTACCGCAAGATCGAGGTCGACACCCGTGCTCGGGCGGTCATCTGGGGGATGACCCACGGCATGGGCCCGGACGCCACGGTCGACTAGCACGGTCATGCGGTACCTCCCCCACGTCTCCCCCTCCGCCGTGGCCTCCCGGCTCCGGGAGCGAGCCCGGACGCCCGGCTGGAAGGCCGACGGGATGCAGATGGTGAAGGCCGCGGTCGCTGCGGTGGTCGCCTGGTTGCTCGCCTCCCGCATCCCGGGCCTCGAGCAGGCCTTCCTGGCGCCCTGGATCGCGCTGCTCACCGTCCACGCCACCGTGCACAGGACGATCTGGCGGGGTGCTCAGACTGTCCTGGCCACCGTCCTCGGGGTCGTGCTGGCGGCCGGAGTCGTCGGCATGGTGGGCGCCTCAGCCCTCGCCCTGGGGGTGGCCGTCCTCGTCGGCCTCCTCCTGGCCCGCCTCGGCGTCCTTCACGCCGAGGGCATCACCGTGGCCACCACGGCCCTGTTCGTCATCACGGCCGGCTACGCCACCGGGGGCCAGCCGCCGCTCATCGACCGTCTTGCCGAGACCGGCATCGGAGTCGGCGTGGCGCTGCTGGTCAACGTCGTGGTCGTCCCACCCCTGAACGACCGCAGCGCGCAGGAGCAGGTCGACCACGTGAACCGCCGGCTCGGCGAGCTGATGCAGGACATGGCCTACGAGATGAGAACGCCCTGGGAGTCCCAGAGCGAGCAGGACTGGATCGAGCGCAGCCGGTCGATCGACTCCGACATCCAGCGTGCGTGGTCACTCGTGCGCCTGGCGAGCGAGTCCGCCACCTGGAACCCGCGTGGCCGGCGGCATCCCTCCCAGGCCCAGGGCTACGCCGAGGTGCTGGTTCGCCTCGAGGAGGGCGTGGCCCACGTGCGCAGCATGGCCCGCCAGGTCCGCGAGTCCAGCCGGTCGGCCCAGCAGTGGGAGCCGGTGTTCGCCGAACGCTTCGTCGACCTGCTGGACCGCACCGGCGAGGCGGTGGCCGACCCGGACGCCGGTGTCGCCGACCTTCGTCAGGAGGTGGACGCGCTGGCGGTCGAGCTCTCCGGCGAGGATCTGCCAGGGATGCTCTGGCCGCTGTACGGCGCGCTGATCGCCAACCTCAGGATCGTCATCACTGTCGTGGACGACGTCGCCACGGCGCGCCCGGTGCGCACCTGAGCAGGAGTCAGTCGATTCGCGTGCGGCGCGCCCGCGCGGCCAGGTTCACCTCGCGGATCGCGGCCGGGTCGACCTTGGGCGTGCGGTCGGCGCGGAGCAGGCCGTTGGCCTCCTGCTGAATGTCTGTGAGCTGGGTCCAGCAGAAGCCCACCACCACCGGGGACTGAGCGACCGCATCCACGAACTCGGCGTACCGGGCGAGGAGTCCGTCGCTGTCGGCGACCGTGTGGAAGCCCCACGTGGGCACCTGGGGGTCGCTCTCGTTGGTCGCGTCCGCGAAGGCGACGCCTCCGAACTCGCTGACGATGACCGGCTCACCCCGGTGCTCGAAGCCGGGTGCATAGACGTGGCGGTGCAACGGGCGTGCGGTCACGGCGGTGCGCCGGTCGGCGAAGGTGGCCCGCAGGTCGGCGGCGTCGCCGTAGTGGTGCATCGTGAACAGGTCGGTCCGCATGTGCTCCCACCCGTCGTTGCCGACGACGAGGCGCGAAGGGTCCAACGCCTTGGTCAGGTGGTAGAGCGCCGCCACGAAGGATGTCTGCGCCGGGTCAGGCTCCCCGCGGAGCGCCGGGACCCCCCAGGACTCGTTGACGGGGGTCCAGACCAGGATGCACGGGTGGTTCCGGTCCCGGAGGACGATCTGCTGCCACTCGGCAGTGACCCGCTTCACGTACCGCGAGCTGTAGCGGAAACCGCTCGGCATCTCGGACCACACCACGAACCCGAGACGGTCGGCCCAGTAGAGCCACCGCGGGTCCTCGGCCTTCTGGTGCTTGCGGGCTCCGTTGAAACCCATCTGCTTGGCGAGCTCGATGTCGCCGCGAAGCTCCTCGTCGCTGGAAGCGGTGTACCCGCCGTCCGGGAAGTAGCCCTGGTCGAGAACGAGGCGCTGGTACAGCGGCCGGTGGTTCAGCAGCACCTGACCGTCGCGAGTCTCGACCTTGCGCATGCCGAAGTAGGACTCGACCCGGTCGACCACACCGCTCTCCCCGTGAATCTCGACCTCGACGTCGTACAGGCGCGGGTTGTCCGGGCTCCAGGTGGCGATGCCCCGGTGGTCGATGACGGAGGCGTCCGCGTAGTCGGCCCCGTCGACCAGATTCCAGCGGCGGCGTACCTCTCCTCCCGTGACCAGGGCCGAGTCGTCGACGAGCAGCCGGCCCTCGAGGCTGATCCGCACGGTCAGCCGCTGCCCGAGCGCCGCCGCGGTGACCGACGCGGTGATCTCGACCGAGGCGTCGTCCAGCATCGGCATGATCGCGAGGTCCTGCACGCGGGCCCGAGGCACAGGTTCGAGCCACACCGTCTGCCAGATGCCGGTCCCACCGGTGTAGAACACGTCGTCGGCATGCTGCTTCCAGTACTGCTTGCCTCGCGGCTGGTCCAGGTCGGCCACGGGGTCGCTCGCCCGCACCACGACGACGTCCTGGTGACCGGTGACCGACTCGGTGATGTCAGCGGCGAAGGGCGTGTAACCACCCTCGTGCTCGGCGACGAGCCGGCCGTTGACCCAGACCATGGCGTGGTAGTCGACCGCCCCGAAGTGCAGCATCAGCCGCTCGCCGACCGCAGGCAGGTCACCGCCGTCGAGACTCCGCGCGTACCACACCACCTGGTGCAGGCCGGCGTCGTGCACCGTGGAGGCTCGGGTCTGGTAGGCGAACGGCACCACGATGGTCCGCTGGAAGGGACCGTCCGGCGCCGTGGGTGAGCTCACGCTCGGCCAGCCCTCGGCCACACCGCAGTCGTCGTCGTCGAAGGCGAAGGACCACACGCCGTTCAGGTTGGCCCAGCGTTCCCTACGCAGCGAGGGGCGCGGGTACTCCGGGCGTGGGATCGACGCGGCCGCGCTCATAGCAGCGGGATCACGAACACGGCGGTCAGTCCGGCCAGACCCAGCGAGAGGTAGCGGTAGTTCTGGTACCAGGGGCGGCCCGCCAGCTCTTCGCTCTCGGCGCGCCAGGTCGCCCGGGTCCAGGTGAGCTCGTCGATGTCGTTCGCCTCCGGCTCGTCGCTGCCCCGGCTGAGCAGGACGAAGAGGGTGGCGTTCGCCAGCACCAGCAGGCCGCACGCGTAGAGGAACTGGATGCCGGGGCCGTCCGGGTAGAGCACCTCGGTGAGGATCCACAGGATGAGGCCGGCGGGGACACCGATGACCAGGGTCCAGAAGGCCCCACGGGGGCGGGCGCCGCGCCAGAAGATGCCGCCGATGAAGACGACCAGCACCGGCGGGGTGATGTAGGCCAGGAACGACTGCAGGTAGTCGAACAGGGTCGGGAACACGCCGACGATGGCCGAGGACAGGGCCCACGCGAGAACCATGAAGATCACCGTGACCATCCGCCCGATGCGCACGGTCGCCTTCTCGCTGATGTCCGGCTTGAGGGGCTTGACGAAGTCCAGCGTCACCAGGGTCGACACCGAGTTCAGCACCGAGTCGATGCTGGAGACGATCCCGGCAATGAGCGCTGCGATGACGATGCCGCGCATGCCGGCCGGCACCAGGTCGAAGACGAGCGTCGGGAAGGCGAGGTCGGGGCTCTCCAGGTTCGGGTACAGGTGGATCGCGATGATGCCCGGGATGAGCATGATGAGCAGGTTCGGCAGCTTCAGCGCACCAGCGAACAGGGCCCCCCAGCGCCCGTGGTCGGCGTTACGGGCCGCGAGGGTGCGCTGGACGATCATCTGGTTGAGCGCGAAGTAGTAGGTGTAGATGAGCAGAACCCCGGTGAAGAGCCCCGGCCAGGGCATCGCCGCGTCGTCGACCGGGCGGACGATGCTCAGCGCGTCCGGCGGAGCCGCATCCCTCACCGCGGACCAGGAGTCCGCGGCGTTGAACGCCAGGACGGCCACGATGATGCCTCCGACGATCAGCGTCACCGCCTGGATGGCGTCGGTGACGATGACGGCGGCCAGACCTCCGACGATGGTGTAGATCCCGGCCAGCAGGGCAAAGATCCCCACGCTGATCCACAGCGGGACGTCGGGGTAGAGCACCTGCACGACCACCGCACCGGCGAACAACCCGCCGGCGGCGTCGAGGAAGAGGTTGGCCAGGACGTTGAAACCGGAGAAGGAGCGGCGTGTCTTGGTGTCGTAGCGCTTCTCCAGGAACTCCGGGACGGTGGAGACCTTGGAGCGCATGTAGAAGGGATAGATGAAGAAGACGAAGAAGATGATGATGAACGCGGCGGTCCACTCGTAGTTGTAGGCCGGCACTCCGTCGCGGTAGCCCGCTCCGGCGAACCCGATGAACGAGGTGCCGGAGATGTTCGAGGCGTACAGCGACAGCCCGATCAGGGGCCAGCCGAAGCCGCGGCCGCCGAGGAAGTAGCCCTCGGAGTCTTTCGCCGACCGGCGGGCGACCCAGAGCGCGACGCCGATCGTGGCCGCGATGTAGATGACCACAAGACTGATGTCGAGTGCGCCGATGGAAAACTCAGACATGGGATGACTCCTCCTTCACCGTGCGGTCGGCACCGCGTGCGGGTCTTCGGGATCGGGTTCGCGACATCCGCACGACGCGCGGACGGCGAGCGAGACGGGCACGATCTGCCGCGAAGGCACCGATCGTCCTTCGACGAGATCGATCAGGCACGACGCGGCGACCTGCCCCGTCTTGTCGAACGGGACCCGCACCGTGGTCAACGGGGGCACCGTGTGCGCGGCCACCGGGATGTCGTCGACGCCGACGACCGCCAGCCGGTCCGGTCCGTGGCGTCCGAGCTGATGTGCGGCGTGGAGCGCCCCGACCGCCATGAGATCGCTGTGGACCACCACCGCCGACACGTGGGGCTCCCGGGCCAACAGCCGGTGCGTCGCGGCGAACCCACTCTCCGGCGACCAGTCCCCGGTCTCCACCAGCGCGGCCGGGCTGTCCAGCCCGGCCGCCTCCATCACGGCCCGGTGCCCCCTCATCCGGGCATGGCTCACCCGGCGGCTGCTGGGCCCGGCGACGACGCCGATGCGCCGGTGGCCGTGCTCGACCAGGTGCCTGGTGGCCAGCGCCCCGACCTCCTCGTGGTCCGAGCCGACCAAGGTGGCGACCGTGCCCACCACCGTGTGCAGCCCCACCACCGGCGGCCCGTCGGTGAGCAGTGCTCCGAGGCGCGCATCCCGCTCCAGCTGAGGGGCGGCCAGCAGGATCCCGTCCACCCGGCGCTCCCGAAGCGCGCGCAGGGACCGCTCGTGCACGCCGTGCTCGTCGCGGTCCACCTCCCCTTCGGCCTGCGAGAAGCCCTCGGCACCGCGCTCCGCCTCGGCGTGGTCGAGGCTGACGACCGCGAGGGCGTAACCCTGCCGGGCCGCCTCACGCTCCGCCGCCACGACGAAGCGGGTGACGATCTCGTCGGCGAGGTCACCTACGACGACCCCCAGGAGGCGTGTGCGCTGGGTGACGAGACCACGGGCGCTGGCGTCGGGGAGGTAGCCGAGTTCGCCGGCGGCCCGCTGGATGCTCTCGCGGGTGCTCGGCGCGACGGAGCCGCCGCCGTTGAGAACCTTGCTCACGGTTTGGAAGCTCACCCCGCAGCGCGCGGCCACGTCCTTGATCGAGGGTTGCCGCATCGCACCTCCCCGTCGAGTCCGTCGGGCGAACGTTCGCCCAAAGACGGAGGCTAGACCCGGCTGCCCGGCGGGTCAAGGGTGTGAACCCGCTGCGACAGTGCGCTACCGCAGAGGAGGCAGGGTGGGGACCGAGGCCAGGAGCTCCCGGGTGTACTCGTGCTGCGGGTCGGCGAACACACGCGCGGTGTCCCCGACCTCCACCAGCTCTCCCCGGCGCATCACGGCGACGCGGTCACAGACCTGTCGGACCACGAGGAGGTCGTGGCTGACGAAGACGAGGGTGAGGCCGCGCCGGCTCACGACGTCGTTGAGCAGGTTGAGCACCTGCGCCCGCACCGAGACGTCCAGAGCGCTGACCGGTTCGTCGGCCACGAGGATCGAGGGGGACGGCGCCAGAGCACGGGCGATGGAGATCCGCTGACGCTGACCGCCCGAGAACTGGTGCGGGTAGCGGCGCGCCGCTTCCGGCGGCAGGCCCACCGCGACGAGCAGCTCCCGGACGCGGTCCGCGCGCGATGAACGGTCGCCGATGCGCTGGGCCAGCAGGGGCTCGGCGATCGCCTCACCCACTCGCATCCGGGGGTCCAGTGAGCCCATCGGGTCCTGGAACACCACCCCGACCTCGCCGCGCAGCCACTGCAACGCACGCCAGGACTGGCCGGCCACCGCACGCCCGCGGACCTGCACGCTGCCGTACGTCGGCTGGTCCAGGCCGCAGATCATCCGCAGCAACGTCGACTTGCCGGACCCGGACTCCCCCACGACCCCGAACCGCTCACCCGCGGCGACGGTCAGGTCGACCTCACGAACGGCGGACACCGCAGAGCCAGGCCGGTGCCACGAGGTCCGAGCCCGCCGGAACGTCCGTCCCAGCCCGCGCACCTCGATCGCTGGGGGTTCACTCATCGGTCTCACCAGCCGGGTGCATACAGGCATACCCGAAGGCCTCCGATGGCGCCGAGCCGGGCGCACGGGCGGTCCACGGCGGCTGGTCCTCGCACGCCTCGTCGGCTGCCGGGCACCGGGTGCGGAAGACGCACCCGGTGGGGAGCTGGCCGGCGGCCGGGACGGTGCCCTCGATCGTGGGCAGAGCCGCCCCCGGCTCGACCGCCGACAGGTCGCTGGCGGCCAACAGCCCCGCGGTGTAGTGGTGCCGGGGCTCGGCGAAGACCTCGCGGACCGGCCCGGCCTCCACGATGCGGCCGCCGTACATGACGAGGACCCGCTCGCACACCTGCGCCACGACGGCCAGGTCGTGAGTGATGAACAGCAACGCGGCCTGCCGTGAGGCGACCCCGGAGACGATCTCGTCCAGCACGCGCGCCTGGACGGTGACGTCCAGCGCCGTGCTCGGCTCGTCGCAGATGAGCAGTCGCGGGTCGCAGGCCAGGGCGATCGCGACCACCACCCGCTGCCGTTGCCCGCCGGACAGCTGGTGCGGGTAGGCCCGAGAGGTCTGGGCCGCCTCCAGACCGACCTGCTCCAGCACGTCGTCCGCCCGGCGCAGGCCCTCGGCGCGCGAGACCCCGCGGTGCAGCCGGATCACCTCGGCGACCTGGGCACCGACCCTCATGGTGGGGTTGAGCGCCGTCATCGGCTCCTGGAAGACCATCGACATCTCTTCCCCACGCACCGCGGCCCACTGCCGGGCTGAGTGCTCGAGCAGGTTCTCCGGGCCGCCGTGCAGCCTCACGTGTCCTCGAACGTATACGCCGTCGGCCAGCAAGCCCATGACCGCCAGGGCGGTCAGCGACTTGCCGCTACCGGACTCGCCGATCAGCCCCACCCGTTCACCGGCATCGATGCTGAAGCTCACCTGCGACAGCAGCGCCGTCGAGCCGGTCGCGACGTCGAGCCCCTCCACCTCCAGCACGGGCGCTGCCACCTCGCCGCTCATCGTGAGGCCAGCTGGGGGTCCAGGGCGTCCCGCAGGCCGTCACCGAGCAGGTTGAACCCGAGGACGGCGAGCCCGATCGCCGCCCCGGGGATCAGGGCGAGGTGCGGCGCCGAGCGCAGCGTCGACTGGGCCTCGTACAGCATGCGACCCCAGGAGGGCTGGCCGGTGGGCGTACCGAGCCCGAGGTAGGCCAGCGCCGCCTCGGCCAGGATGGCGATGGCGAACGACACCGAGGCCTGCACGATGACCAAGCCGGTGAGGTTGGGCAACACGTGTCGGGTGGCGATCGCCAGGGGGCCGCGCCCGGCCGCGCGGGCGGCGAGCACGTAGTCGCTGCTCAGCACGGACAGCGCGCCGGAGCGGGTGATCCGCGCGAAGCTGGGGATGGTGGCGATGCCGATGGCCACCATGGCCACCAGCGTCGACCCGCCGTAGATCGCGGCGAACATGATCGCCAGCAGGAGGGCGGGGAAGGCGAGCAGGATGTCGTTGCCTCGCATCACCAGCCCGGAGAACCACCGCGGCGCCATCGCCGCCACGATGCCCAGCGGCACACCGACGGCAGCCGCCACTGCGACCGCGACGACGCCCACGTACAACGTGGTGCGGGACCCCAGGATGACCTGGGTGAACACGTCACGGCGGAACCGGTCGGTGCCCAGCCAGTACTCGGCGTTCGGTGTCTGGTAGGCCGAGGTCGGGAGCACCTTCATCGGGGGTTGCGGCGTCCACACCAGGGACAGCAGCGCCATGGCCGTGATCATCAGCACGAGGCTCGCCCCGATGACCAGCGAAGCGTTCAGGCGCCCACGCCAGGCCACCCCTCGGCCGACGCTCGGCACGGCCCGCGGGGTCACCGGTCGGCTCCGGTGCGCAGGCGGGGGTCGATGACCACGTAGACCGCGTCGACCAGGAAGTTGATGACCAGCACCGCCACCACCAGCACCATGACCACGGACTGGATGGTGAGCAGCTCTCGCGCCTGCACCGAGTCCAGCAGCAGCGAGCCCAGCCCCGGCAGCACGAACACCCGCTCGATCACCACGGCGCCGATCAGCAGGCTGGCCAGCTGGAGGCCGGCCACGGTGACCACGGGGACGGCGGCGTTGCGCAGCGTATGCCGGAGTACGGCCTGAGCAGGCCGCAGCCCCTTGGCCCGCGCTGTGCGCAGGTAGTCCTGCCCCAGCTCGTCCAGCACGGCCGAGCGTACGTAGCGCGCGAGCACCGAGCCCTGAACCAGGGCGAGCGCGACGGCGGGCAGCAGCAGCCGCTGGAGGAAGCCGACCGGGTCCTGCACCGGGACCACCCACCCACCGGAGGGCACCCAGCCCAGGCGTACGGCGAACACCGAGATCCCGACGATGCCGACGAGGAAGGCCGGCACGGCGACACCGAGCTGCGACACGGCAGACAGCACGACCCCGTCGACGTGGCGGTGGCGCATCGCCATCCAGGCTCCCATCGGCACGGCGACACCGACGGCCAGGAGCATGGCGGCCGCGACGAGCCACGCGGTCACGCCCAGGCCGTCGACGATCTGCGGGCCGATGGGGGCGCGCGAGATGTACTCCACACCGGGGTCGAGCCGCAGCATCCCGCCGAGCCAGTCGAGGTACTGCACGATCAGGGGGCGGTCGAGTCCGTACTGCGCGGTCATCCGCGCCACCGCCTGCTCGGACGCGTTCACCCCCAGGGCCACCCGCGCCGGGTTGCCCGGAAGCACCTGCATGAACGCGAACACCACCACCGTACTGACGACGATGCTGGCCACCAGGATGGCCAGCCGCCGCGTCAGCTGCCAGAGCACGAGAGCACCCGAGCGCTCAGCGGAGCGACCCGGTCCTCACTCGCGAGCCAGCGGGGCCAGCTCGAAGGAGATGCTGGCCGAGTTCTCGGGCAGGCCGGTGATGTCGGGCTGGGCCACCACCAGGTTGGGCAGGAGGAACAGGAAGTCTGCGGCCGCATCCTCCGAGATGAGCTGGGCGGCCTCGGCCATCTTGGCGTTCTGCTCCTCCCGCGTGCCGGCGTCGGCCTCGTCGAGCAAGGTCACGATCTCGCCCGTGCCGTAGCCGGTGTAGTAGTCCGGGTTGCCGAACACGGCCCGCATGTCGCGCGGCTCGACGTGCGCGACGATCGACATGTCGTAGTCGTGGGCGGTGAACACCTCCTCCAGCCAGGTGGCCGGGAACTCGAGCTCCTCGACCTTCACCTCGAAGCCGGCGTCCTCGAGCATCGACTCGACCACCGTGCCGCAGGCCACGGCGTACGGCAGGGTCGGGATCCGCAACCGCACCCTCACCCCTGTGGCGTCGGCCTCCTCGAGCAGGTCCTTCGCCTTCTCGACGTCGAACTCGTAGTCGCCGGTGCGGTCCTCGTACCAGGGGTCGGTGGGCGGGACCATCGACCCGATGAGCTCACCACGCCCTGCCCAGCAGGTGTCGAGCAGCGTGGGGTGGTCGATGGCGTGACGCGCCGCCTGCCGGACGCGCTTGTCGGAGAACGGCTCCTCGTCGTTGTTGAAGGACAGGACCACCTCGCCGTTCGTGGTGCCCTCGATGACCTGGTAGTCACCGTCCTCGAAGTCGGCGAGCGACTCCGGCGCCTGCACCGTGCCGACCACGTCGATGCGGTCGCTGAGCAGCGCGTTGTTCAGCGCGTTCCCGTCGTCGAAGTAGGCGAGGGTGACCTCCTCGAAGAACGGGGCCGGGCCCCAGTAGCCCTCGTGTCGCCGCAGCGTGAGGTCGGTGCCCCGGTCCCAGTCGGCGAAGGTGTACGGTCCGGTGCCGATGGGGTCACCGGCCAGGTCCTCGGTTCCCTCGGTGTCGAACATGGCACCGACCTGCGTCGTCATCGCGTAGAGCCACGAGTTGTCCGGGCGTGTGAGAGTGACCGTGACCTCGTGGTCCCCGGTCACCTCGACGGTGTCCACCACCTCCATCTGGCTCTTCAGCGAGACGGTCCACGCCTCCGACTGCACGCGCTCGATCGAGAACACCACGTCCTCGGGGCCGAAGGCCGCGCCGTCGGAGAACGTGGCGTCCTCGACGAGCGCGAACGTATAGGTCTTCCCGTCCTCGCTGACCTCGTAGTCGGTGGCCAGGGAGGCCACGATCTCGCCGGACTGGCTGTCCACCTTCACCAGCGTCTCGTACACGTTGTAGAGCAGCGCTTGCGGAATGGCAGCGCCGTCGGTCGTGGTGAAGTCCAGGCTGGCCGGCTCGGCGACCAGGCCGATCGAGACGGACGTGTCGGACCCGCTCCCACTGCCACTGTCGCCGCTGCCGCTGCCCGCGTTGCAGGCGCTCAACGCGAAGGCCGTGGCCACGACGGCACCGAGCGCGCGACGGGAAGAGCTGAACATGACCGGTGGTGCCTCTCTGCGGGACGACATCGGCGCGCCACGCCCGGGGCGGCCGGCAACGTGCGCGCAGACAGGGTATGCGCAGTCCCTGCGCACCCCCACATTCTTCCCCGCCCGCACCCCCAGCCAAAAGCGTCGACCTTCGGCGTCGAGTTCGCGGCTGGAAGCGAACTTCAGCGCTGGGGGTGCGCAGTCAGCGCCTCGTGGGGTACGCGAAGCCTCGTCGCCAGGTCAGCCAGGACCGAGGACTCCGAGAGGGTGGTCGAGCAAGTCCGCGCGACTCCCGCGCCCGAGGGAGCCAGCGTTCTCGTGGGAGGCGCGGCCGCCGAGCACGTCGACCTGCTCAGGAGCATCGGCGAACGCCTCCCCTGGGCGGCCGGCACCGTGGTCGCCGTCACCCTGGTGCTGTTGTTCCTCGCGTTCGGCTCGGTGGTGCTGCCGCTCAAAGCGGTCGGGATGAACGTCCTTTCACTCTCGGCCGTGCTGGGCGTGCTGGGCGTGATGGTGTGGGGGTTCCAGGACGGCAACCTGTCCGGGCTCCTGGGCTTCACGACCACCGGCGCCCTCGAGGTGACCCAGCCGATCCTGGTGCTGGCCATCGCGTTCGGGCTGTCGACGGACTACGAGGTGTTCCTGCTCTCTCGGGTACGCGAGGAGTGGGTGCGACACGGCGACAACGCCGCGGCGGTGGAGCGCGGGCTCAGCCGCACGGGAGGCATCATCACCAGCGCGGCCCTGCTCCTCGGCGTGGTGATGACGGGGTTCCTCTTCAGCCAGATCAGCTTCATCCAGACCATCGGCGTGGGCCTGCTGGTAGGGCTGATCCTGGACGCCTTCATCGTGCGGGTCCTGCTGGTGCCGGCGACCATGCGCCTGCTCGGGTCCTGGAACTGGTGGTCCCCTCCGCGGCTCGCCGAGTGGTGGGACCGATACGGCATGCCGGAGTCAGCGCCACCCGTGCCGGCCCCCCGTTGACCGGCCACGTC
>NZ_DATFMA010000058.1:0-12036 GCF_035267225.1 Ornithinimicrobium sp. | reverse complement strand
GTCCATGTCGAGTTCAGTCGAGCGAGCACGGGAGGTGACAGCTGATGGATATCGACCTGGCCATGTTGCGGGGGATCGCGAACGAACGCGAGATTCCGCTGGAGATCCTGGTCAACGCCATCGAACAGGCGACGTTGAGCGCCTACGAGCGCATGCGGGGTAGCGACGCGGCGTCGCACGCCCGCGTCGAGCTGGACGGCAAGAACGGGCATGTGACGGTGTGGGCACGGGAGATTCCCGCTGAGGATGGGTCGACCCCCGTCGAAGAGATGCCGGAGTACGACGACACGCCGGAAGGTTTCGGCCGGGTGGCAGCCGCGACGGCACGCCAGGTCATCGTGCAACGGATGCGTGAGCTGGAGGACGACGCGGTGCTCGGCGACTTCCGCGACCGCGAAGGCGAGGTCATCTCGGGCGTCATCCAGCAGTCGTCCAACCCGCGCAGCGTGCTGGTCGATTTCGGCACGGTTGAGGGTGAGCTACACAGCGCCGAGCAGGTGCCGGGGGAGGCTTACCAGCACGGTCAGCGCCTGCGGTGCTTCGTGGTCAGCGTCAAGCGCGGCACGCGCGGGCCGCTGATCACCCTCTCGCGCACCCACCCCAACCTGGTCCGCAAGCTGTTCGCGCTCGAAGCGCCGGAGATCGCTGACGGTTCCGTTCAGATCGCGGCCCTGGCGAGGGAGGCGGGTCATCGGACCAAGATCGCGGTGCACGCCACCGTCGCCGGTGTCAACGCCAAGGGCGCCTGCATCGGCCCGATGGGCCAGCGCGTCCGTGCCGTCATGGCCGAGCTCCAGGGCGAGAAGATCGACATCGTGGACTACTCGGAGGACCCCGCCATGTTCGTCGCCTCCGCGTTGTCCCCGGCACGGGTGCTGAGCGCGGAGGTCGTCGACCCGGTGACCCGCCAGGTTCGGGTCGTGGTGCCCGATTACCAGCTGTCATTGGCCATCGGGCGCGAAGGACAGAACGCACGGTTGGCCAACAAGCTCACCGGCTGGCGCATCGATATCCGCTCCGACACGGCGGGCACCACGAACGAGGTAGACTAGGGCCCGAGTATCCTGGTCCCGTGACCGCACACGGCGTCTGTGAACCTGTTCGGACGTGTGTCGGGTGCCGGGGGCGGGACCAGCAGGCGAGGCTGCTTCGAGTAGTACTGGTCAACTCGCCACCTCCGGGGCACGCGCACGTGGCACCGGATCCTGCGCGACGAGCGCAGGGTCGCGGAGCGTACGTTCACGTGGACCAGGTGTGTCTGGATGCTGCGGTGTCGCGACGGGCGTTTGGACGTACCTTCCGTCGCAGTGGCATCCTTGACGCTGCCGCCGTCGCGCGGTGGGTCGAAGAACACGTATGACCTCCGGGTGTGAGCCCGGGGTGCAGTTGAGACAGCGCGAGGAACCCCTCGCGCTCCAGCATGGGAAGCGGGACAGACGCTGATGAGCACCCAATGAGCACGCAGCAATGAGCAGGCACCAGCACTAGTCGCGGTCGCGCGCCCCCAGGGCCCGGCCACGACGCAACCAGTAGGAGAAACGTGGCCAAGGTCCGGGTCTATGAGCTCGCCAAAGAGCTCGGGGTCGAGAGCAAGCAGCTGCTCGCCCATCTGAAGGAACAAGGAGAGTTCGTCCGCTCGGCGTCGTCGACGATCGAGCCCCCAGTCGTGCGCAAGATTCGCGAGAACCCCCCGGCGGAGAGTGCTGGCGCGGCGCCCAAGCGGGCTCCCAAGCAACCCGAGCCCGGGCCGTCGGCGACCTCGCCCCAGGTCAAGTCGGACGCTCGGGTCACCTCGGCGACGCCGGCGGCGCCTGCGACCCCGGTCGCGCCCGCCACGCCGGGCCGCCAGGCCGAGCCGGCACCGTCCGCCACGCCGGACGCCGCCGCTGACCCGGTGGCTCCGGTCGAGATCGCGGCCCCCGAGCCCACGGGCACACCCGCCCCACCGTCGTCCGAGGACGCGAGCGGCGAAGAGGTCCCCCCGTCCACACCAGCCTCTGCCGCGACGGGGGCCTCACCGGCGCCTTCTCCGGCCGCCGCGCGTCCGAGCGGCCCCAAGCCCGGCCCCAGGGTGCCGAGCCGTCCGACCCGCGAGCGCCCCGGCGGACGAGGCGAGAGCGGCAGACCCGGCGCCAAGCCCGGGCCGCGTCCTGGCAACAACCCGTTTGCGCCGAGTCAGGGCATGCGTGCGTCGCGCCCGGACCGGGGTGGCGACCGTGGCAGCGCCAGTGGGAGCTCGCGCCCGGGCAACAACCCGTTCGCTCCGAGTCAGGGCATGCCCCGGCCTGGAGGAACCCGTGGCTCCGAGGCCGGCAGTGGCGGCCCCCGTCCAGGCGCTCCCCGACCCGGTGGAGCACGACCGAACCCGGGCATGATGCCCGACCGTGCGGCCGTGCCCCGGCCGGGTGAGCGCCCGGCCCGTCCGGGCGGACGTGGACGCGGTCCTTCGGGTCCCGGCGGTGGCCCAGGTGGCCCCGGTGGCCCCGGGGGTGGCGGTTTCCGCCCTGGCCCCGGTGGCCGCGGTGGAGGTCCCCGCGGCCGTGGTGGCACGCAGGGTGCCTTCGGTCGAGGCGGCGGGAAGGTCCGCGGCCGGAAGTCCAAGCGGGCCAAGCGGGCCGAGTTCGAGCAGATGCAGGCACCCACCATCGGTGGGGTGAACATCCCCCGAGGCGACGGCAAGACCATCACCGTGCGTCGTGGAGCCTCCCTGACCGACTTCGCGGACAAGATCAACGTCGATCCCGCCTCCCTGGTGACGGTGCTGTTCCACCTCGGTGAGATGGCCACGGCCACGGCGTCGCTCGACGAGGACACCTTCGGGGTCCTCGGCTCCGAGCTCGGCTACGACATCCGGCTGGTCTCCCCAGAGGAGGAGGAGCGCGAGCTGTTCACCGCCTACAACATCGACCTGGCCGCCGAGGCGGAGGCCGAGACCGACGCGGACCTGCAGCCACGTCCCCCGGTCGTGACCGTCATGGGCCACGTCGACCACGGCAAGACCCGTCTTCTGGATGCGATCCGCGAGGCTGACGTGGCCGAGGGCGAGGCCGGTGGGATCACCCAGCACATCGGCGCCTACCAGGTACACGCCCAGCACGAGGGCAGCGAACGTGCGGTGACCTTCATCGACACGCCAGGGCACGAGGCCTTCACGGCCATGCGTGCCCGCGGTGCCAAGGTCACGGACATCGCCATCCTCGTGGTCGCGGCCGATGACGGCGTGATGCCGCAGACCATCGAGGCTCTGAACCACGCTCAGGCCGCCGACGTACCGATCGTGGTCGCGGTCAACAAGATGGACGTCGAGGGCGCGAACCCGCAGAAGGTGCGCCAGCAGCTCACCGAGTACAACCTCATCGCCGAGGAGTACGGCGGTGACACGATGTTCGTCGACGTCTCGGCCAAGGCCGGGCAGAACATCGGGGAGCTGCTGGAAGCGGTGCTGCTCACCGCCGACGCTGCCCTGGACATGCGCGCCAACCCCGACAAGGACGCCCGTGGTGTGGCCATCGAGGCCAACCTCGACCGGGGTCGAGGAGCGGTGGCGACGGTCCTGGTGCAGCAAGGCACCTTGCACGTCGGGGACGCCATCGTGACCGGTGCGGCACACGGTCGTGTGCGGGCGATGCTGGACGAGCACGGCAACAACGTCACCGAGGCGTTGCCCTCGCGGCCGGTGCAGGTGCTCGGCCTGGCGTCGGTGGCGCGGGCCGGTGACACCTTCGTCGTCGCACCCGATGACCGCACGGCCCGCCAGATCGCGGAGAAGCGTGAGGCGGCCGACCGCCAGGCTTCCCTGGCCAAGGCCCGCAAGCGGATCAGCCTCGAGGATCTCAACCAGGCGCTGGCTCAAGGCAAGGTCGAGACACTCAACCTCATCCTCAAGGGCGACGTCTCCGGTTCGGTGGAGGCGCTGGAGGACGCCTTGCTGCAGATCGATGTGGGTGAGGAGGTCGACCTGCGGATCATCGACCGCGGTGTCGGTGCGATCACCTTGAACAACATCAACCTGGCCATGGCCTCCGACGCGATCATCCTGGGCTTCAACGTGCGCGCCGAGGGCCAGAACGCCGAGGTCGCCGAACGCGAAGGTGTGGAGATCCGCTACTACGGCGTGATCTACCAGGCGATCGAGGACATCGAGAACGCACTGAAGGGCATGCTCAAGCCGGAGTACGCCGAGGCGACGCTGGGCACGGCCGAGATCCGCGAGGTCTTCCGGTCCAGCAAGTTCGGCAACGTCGCCGGGTCCCTGGTACGCAGCGGCGAGCTTCGTCGTGGCGCCAAGGCGCGGATCACTCGCGACGGCGTGGTGATCACCGAGGGACTGGAGATCGCCGGGCTACGGCGATTCAAGGACGACGTGACCGAGGTTCGCGACGGGTACGAGTGTGGTGTCAACCTCGGGTCGTTCAACGACCTCCGGGTCGACGACATCATCACGACGTACGAGATGCGCGAGATCCCGCGCACCTGAGTCGAGATGGGTGGGGCCCGGGCCGGTGAGGCACACGGGCCCCACCGTCCACCCGTTCGTCAGCACGCAGGAGGAGAGATGGCCGACACCGGCAGGGCCCGCAAGATCGCCGAGCGCACCAAGGTCCTGGTTGCGAGCGGTCTGGACAGCCTCGTCAAGGACCCGCGTCTAGGGTTCGTCACCGTCACCGAAGTGCGGGTCACCGGTGACCTGCAGCACGCCACGGTCTTCTACACGGTGCTGGGCGGCCCGGAGGAGCGGGAAGCGGCTTCGGAGGTCCTAGCCGCCTACCGGGGGCGACTGCGGTCCCATGTCGGCAAAGGCCTGGGCATCCGGCTGACGCCGACACTGGAGTTCGTGCTGGACGCTCTGCCCGAGGATGCGGCCCATCTGGACGAGGTCATGCGCCAGGTCCATCAGCGCGACGCCGAGCTCGCCGCGGCACGGCGGGCCGCGGCCTACGCGGGTGACCCGGACCCCTATCGCAAGCGGCCCGAGCCGGGTAGCGAGGACATCGCCATCGACTCGAGCGAAACCGACGAGCGGGAGCCGTGACCGGTGACGGTCTGCTGCTGATCGACAAGCCTTCCGGCTGGACCAGCCACGATGTCGTGGCGCGGTGCCGACGGATCTGCGGCACGCGACGGGTGGGCCACGCGGGCACGCTGGACCCGATGGCCACGGGGTTGCTCGTCCTCGGCGTCGGCCGTGCCACCAAGCTGTTGACGTTCCTCGTCGGGCTCGACAAGACCTACACCGGCACGCTGCGACTCGGCCGGAGCACACTCACCGACGACGCCGACGGCGAGGTGACCGGAGGGTCCCCTGCTGGACAGGTACGGATGGGAGAGGTGCTGCGGGCGGTACGGCACCTGACCGGACCGATCGATCAGGTGCCCAGCGCCGTCAGTGCCATCAAGGTGGATGGGCAGCGTTCCTACGCCCGAGTCCGCGCGGGCAACGAGGTCGCCCTGTCAGCCCGGCCCGTCACGGTCCACTGGTTCGCGGTCCGGCGGCGACGCGAAGCCGCTCCGGTCGATGCCGAGGTGCTCGACGTGGACTTCACGGTGCGGGTCAGCTCCGGCACCTATGTGCGTGCGCTGGCGCGTGACCTGGGGCAGGCGTTGGGGGTCGGCGGGCATCTCACCGCCCTCCGGCGCACGAGGGTCGGCGACGTGGACCTGGGCCGCGCGCTGTCGATCGAGAAGGCGTCAGCCAGTCGCGACTGCGGGCTGCGGCCGATGGCGTCGGTGGCTCGCGCCCTTTTCCCCGTGCGCGACCTGGACCACGACCAAGAGCGCTCGCTGCGGCATGGCATCCCCTTGCCCGGCGTGTCGCGGCCGTCGCCGGGCCCGGTCGCCGGACTGGGGACCGATGGAGACCTGGTGGCGATGCTCGAGGAGACCACGCGGCGGACACGCAGCCGCGTCGTCTTTCCGGCCCGTTAGAGTGACGGCCGTGGAGCGCTGGACGACGGTCGAAGGTGCGCATGCGACTCCGCAGTCCGCGGTGGTGACCTTGGGCAACTTCGACGGCGTCCACCGGGGCCACCAGAGCCTGCTGGGCGCCGTGTCTCGCCTGGCCCGCGACCGGGGGGAGCGCAGCATCGCGGTGACCTTCGACCCGCACCCGGTTGCGGTCCTGCACCCGGAGCGCGCCCCGGAGCAGATCATCGACCCCGACTACCGCATGACCCTCATGGCTCACAGCGGTGTGGATGTGACCGTCATGCTGCCGTTCACCCACGACTTCGCGCAGATGGGCCCGGAGGAGTTCGTCCGCGACGTGCTGGTGCGGGCGCTCGGGGCCGCGGTCGTGGTGGTCGGCGAGGACACGCGGTTCGGGGTGGGCAACAGCGGGGACGTGGACACCCTTCGACAGCTGGGATGTGCGTACGGGTTCGAGGTGCGCATCCACGAGATCGCGGGCGACCAGGCGCAGGGTCGGCGGCTGTGGTCCTCCAGCGCGGTGCGCGAGTCGCTGCGTGAGGGTGCAGTGCACGTCGCCGCGGAGATTTTGGGTCGACTGCACCGGGTCGCCGGAACAGTCGTGCATGGTCACCACCGCGGACGCGAGCTCGGGTACCCGACCGCCAACCTCGGGCCGGACCGATCCGGAATGGTCCCGGCCGACGGGGTGTACGCCGGGTGGGTCGAGCGCGTGGACCAGCCACCGGACGATGAGGACCGCCGCCTGCCGGCAGCGATCTCGGTCGGGACCAACCCCACCTTCGCTGACGTTCCCGAGCGCACGGTCGAGGCCTACGTGCTCGACCGGCTCGACCTTGACCTGTACCACGAGACCGTCGGGGTCGACTTCGTGTGCCGCCTGCGTGACAACGTGCGCTTCGACTCCGTGGACCAGCTGCGCAGGCAGATGGCCCGGGACGTCGCGGTATGCCGGTCCGTGCTGCTGGGCTGAGCGCGTTCGTGCCGACGTCCGCCGCCCTCCAGCCACGTGGAGCCGGAGCGCGACCACGGCCCGTGGCCCAACGCTATCTGCGCACCGACTGGGGGATCTTCGTGGCGGCGCTGGGCCTGTCGCTCATCGGGGCGGTCCTGGTGTGGTCCGCGACTCATCGCGAGGTGGGGATGGCCCTCACAGTCCGCCATCTGGTCAACACGGCGGTCGGGATGGTGCTGGCCGTGGCTGTGGTCCGGCTGGATGTGAAGTGGATCCGCGCTGCCGCGCCGTGGATCTACGCCGGCGGCCTCGCCGGGCTCGTGCTGGTGCTCACGCCGGTGGGCCAGGTCGTCAACGGGTCGCGGTCGTGGCTGTTCCTTCCCGGTGGCTTCTCGCTGCAGCCGGCCGAGCTGGCGAAGATCGGCCTGGTCATCGGCCTGGCGATGCTGTTGGCTGAGGGACGCGACCCCCGCGTCGGCCCTGGGGTGCGAGAGGTGCTCCCGGCATGGGCACTGGGCGGCATCCCCGCCGGGCTGATCCTCGCCCAGCCCGATCTGGGCACCACCCTCGTGCTCGGTGCGATGACGATCGGTGTGGTCGCCGTGTGCGGCGCTCGTTGGTGGTGGACCCTCGCCGCGATCGTGGGGGTGGTCTTCGCGGTCGTCGCGGCGCTGAGGGTGCCGCTGCTGGACCCCTATCAGGTCGACCGGCTGCTGGCGTTCGTGGACCCGAGCCTCGATCCGGAAGGAATCGGATACCAGAGCGCCCAGGTGCGCCTGGCCATCGGCTCAGGAGGGTGGACAGGGGCTGGCCTGGGCCAGGGCCGGCAGACCCAGGGCGGTTTCGTCCCGTTCCAGGAGACCGACTTCATCTTCTCCGTTTCCGCCGAGGAGGCGGGTTTCTGGGGGGCGTGCGGCGTGGTGCTGCTGCTCGGCTTCCTGATCCTGCGCGCGCTCTGGGTGTCCCTGGTGACCGACGACCCGTTCGGGCGCGTCATGGCCGTCGGAGTGGCGTGCTGGTTCGGCTTCCAGACCTTCCAGAACATCGGGATGAACCTGGGTCTGATGCCGGTGACCGGTCTGCCGCTGCCGTTCCTGTCCTACGGCGGGTCGTCGATGCTCGCGTGCTGGCTGGCCATCGGGCTGTTGGCCAGCGCTCAGCATGCCCCGCGGCGCGCCCGCTGGCAGGGTCAGTAGCGCAGCGGGACGAACGTCTGCTCGTGCATGGGCGGGCGCACGTAGGGCACGTCCTTCATCACCGGCAGCTCGACCGGGTCCGGGATGACGTCCTCGTAGTCGAACTGGCTGAGCAGGTGGCTGATGCAGTTGACCCGGGCGGTTCGCTTGTCGTCCGAGGGCACCACGTACCAGGGGGCCTGCTTGATGTCGGTGTACTGGAAGGTGGTGTCCTTGGCCATCGAGTAGCGCACGTAGAGCTCGTGCTCGGCGAGGTCCATGTCGGAGAGCTTCCAGCGCTTCAGCGGCTCGGCGTTGCGCGCCTCGAAGCGCTTGCGCTGCTCCTCGTAGGAGACGGAGAACCAGTACTTGATCACGATGATCCCGGAGCGGACCAGCATGCGCTCGAACTCCGGGCAGCTGCGCAGGAACTCCGCGTGCTCGTCCTCGGTGCAGAAGCCCATGACCCACTCGACGTTCGAACGGTTGTACCAGGACCGGTCGAACATCACCATCTCGCCCGCGGCGGGCAGATGTTCCACGTAGCGCTGGAAGTACCACTGCGTCTGCTGACGGTCGGTGGGCTTGGGCAGAGCGGCCACCCTGACGGTACGGGGGCTGGTCCGCTCGGTGATGCGCCTGATCACCCCGCCCTTGCCGGCCGAGCCGCGGCCCTCGAAGATCACGAGGACCTTGAGCCCCTGGCTCTGGATCCAGTACTGCAGCTGGACGAGCTGCTCTTGTAGCCGCTCCATCTCGTCCTCGTAGATGTCCTTCCGCAGCCGGCCCTTCTTGGTGTAGTTATCGGGCTCGCCGCGGTGCGTGCTGCGGATGTCGTCGGCGCCTGCGGGTGGAGTGGGGTTCTTGCTCACTGGTGTCCTCCTGGGGTTGACCTGATGCTGGCGTATCCGTGGCGATCCGGCAACGGCTCCCACGCGGCGACCGTCGCCAACGCGCCCCTAGGCCGTCTGCGGGGCTGAGCCGCCATCCTCCCCGGGGGTCTGGGTCGAGGAACGCCGGGTGCCTTCGGGGTCCTCGGTCCTCTCCAGCGACTCCTCCAGGATGGCTTCCGCCTGGACCTGCGGGGCGTCGCTGTCCACGGCCTGCTCTTCGGGCAGCAGCTCGGCGCGCGTGTCGACGTCGTGGTCGTCCGGGGTCTGCGTCATACCCAACGACGCTACCCTCCGGGGTCGTCATCGCGGCAACACCGGAGCCCTCGGTCGGAGCGGTCAGTGGACAAGCTTGAGGCCGACCACGCATCCGATGAGCCCGACCAGCAACACCAGCTTCAGAACGGTGACGGGCTCGGCCCCGGTGGCCATGCTGTAGGTGACGGTCAAGGCCGCTCCGATGCCGACCCACACGGCGTAACCGGTCCCGACCGGGATGGTCCGCAGTGCATACGCGAGACCGGCCATGCTCAGCACGAGCCCGATGAGGAAGACAAGGCTGGGTAGGAGCCGCGAGAAACCCTCCGACGCGCTCAGGGCCACCGCCCAGACGGCCTCCAGCACTCCGGACAGGATGAGCACCACCCACGCCATGTGCATCCTCCTCGCCACTCGCGCCCCCCAGTATGACGAAACATCGACCGTCGGCAGACGCACTATGCCCGTGGCATCGGGGTGTGCGCGCCAAGAATCCGGACGACGGTGCCATGGCGCTGTCGGCGACGTGGGCTCAGCTGTCCATACGATGACGTTCACGTCGGTCTGAGGACCGGGTCACGCTGGTGCCGGACCTCACCCAGGTGCCCGGGTGACCGTGACCCAGACGCCGCTCGGCGACCAGGCCTCGCTGCGTGGCTATCTGGAACAGATCGGTACGGTCAGCGAGGCCGAGTACCCCCGCGAGGGTGAAGGCAGGATCCTGTTCAACCCGCCAGGCGGCCCGAGCCAGGACCTGTCCTCGCCTCAGCACCGCCGAGATGGGATGTGGGCAGCGCGAGGCGCTACGCCAGCTCGGTGCGCCGACGCGTCAGGTACTCACGCTCGGCCGCGTTGCCCGTGGCGGCGATGGCGGCTTCGTAGGCACAGCGTGCCTCGTCGGTTCGCCCTAGACGGCTGAGGAGGTCGGCACGCGTCGCGTGCCATGGCTGATAGCCCTCCAGCGGCAGGGAGTCGACGACACCGAGTGCGACCTGTGGGCCATCGATCTCAGCCACGGCCACCGCGCGGTTCAGCGCGACGACAGTACGACGATCTGGACGTCCGAGCGAACCGACTGGCCAACCACCTGCTCCACGCCGGGCTGCGTACCGGGTCACGAGTCGGTGTGTTCATCGAGCGGTCCCTGGACCTGTACGTCGGTCTGCTGGCCGCCATGAAGTCCTCCGCCACCTTCGTCCCGATCGACCCCGCGGCCCCCGCCGACCGGGTCGCCTACATCGCCACCGACTCCGACCTCAGCGCCATCATCACCACCTCGGCGCTGGCGGAGCAGTGCGCCGAGGCGCCGGTGTGGGTCGTGCCGGTCGACACCTTCGCCGCGCAGATCGCCGAGTCGCCACGGGGCCGCCCCCACGTCGACGTGGAGGGAGACCCGATCTGCTACATCCTCTACACCTCGGGCTCCACGGGTCGTCCCAAGGGCGTCGAGATCGCCCAGTCCAGCATCGTCAACTTCATCAGCATCGTGCCCGAGCTCTACGGAGTCACCCCCTCGGAGCGCGTCTACCAAGGGATGGTCGCGGCGTTCGACTTCTCCTTCGAGGAGATCTGGCCGACGTGGGCGACCGGTGCCACCCTCGTCGCGGGCCCCACTGACGGCCGCCGCGTCGGGCCTGGGCTCGCCCAGTTCCTCGAGGAGTCCGCGGTCACGATGATCTACTGCGTGCCCACGGTGCTGGCCACCCTGGACCGGACCATTCCCTCCATCCGCACCGTGAACGTCGGAGGTGAGGCATGCCCGGCCGAGCTCGTGACCCGATGGGGTCAGAGCGGGCGACGCATCCTCAACACCTACGGCCCCACCGAGACCACCATCACCTGCACCATGGCCGAGCTGTACTCGGGCAAGCCCGTCACCATCGGTCACCCCCTGCCGACCTACAGCATCACCCTTCTCGACGACGACCTGCAGGAGGTTGCACACGGCGAAGTGGGTGAGATCTGTGTCGGGGGGCCGGGGGTGGCCCGGGGATACGTCAACCGTCCGGAGCAGACCGCCGACCGGTTCATCCCGGATCCTGCCGGTGGCGAGTCGCGCATCTACCGCACCGGCGACCTCGGGCGGATCCTCGACGACGGCCAGATCGAGTACCTCGGTCGCGCCGACAGCGAGGTCAAGGTCCGGGGACACCGGGTGGACCTGGGGGAGATCGAGAGCGTCCTGCTCCAGAACGAGGCGGTCAGCGGCGCCGTGGTGAACCTGCACCAGGCCCCAGGGGCGACCGACGAGCTGGTGGCGTACGTGGTGCTGGCCCAGCCCGAGCGACGCTACGAGAAGGGCCTGGCCCAGCGGCTTCACGCCCGGGCCCAGTCCCGGCTGCCTGCGTACATGGTGCCGACGTTCCTGGAATGGATCGACGCCCTGCCCATGATGCCCAGCGGCAAGGTCGACCGTAACCGTCTGCCGGAACCTCAAGGGAGCCGCCTGGTCGGAGGCAGCGGCGAGTACGTGGCGCCGCGCAGTGAGACCGAGCGCCGGCTGGCCGCCGTGTGGGAGGGCGTGCTTGGCCTCCCGGCGGGTCACGCTTCGGTCGAGGCCGACCTGTTGGAAGACCTCGGGGGCCACTCCCTGGTCGCGGCCACCCTGATCTCGCGGCTGCGGGCAACGGGCTACGAGGGCACCGAGGGGCTCTCGGTCCTTGACGTCTACGCCCACCCCACGGTGCGCGCGCTGGCGCAGGCCGTCGACGAGCGCGTGATGGAGAGCAACCTCCAGCCGACTACCGACACCTCCGCCTCGGCGGCGCCGAGCCCGCGACGCGTTCCGGGTGGACTGAGCATCGCTTCGAGGCTGCTGCCGTGCGCAACATTG
>NZ_DATFMA010000057.1:0-38776 GCF_035267225.1 Ornithinimicrobium sp. | reverse complement strand
CGCGGTGAGCCGGTTGGAGATTCTGATCGGGATGGTGTGCCTCGGCGGGGCGTTGGCCGAAGGTTCGGCCAACGACTGGCTCGCGCTGTTGCTTGTCGACGTGCAGGGCGCCCCCGCCGCCTTCGGTGCCCTTGCCTTCATGGCCTTCAACGTCGCGATGACGATCGGCCGGCTGCTGGGCAGCCCGGCGATCGACCGCTTCGGTCGCCAGCGGGTGGTCCAGGCCGGCGGGGTGCTCGCCATCGTCGGCATCCTGCTGGTCTCACAGGTGTCGTCGCTGCCGGTCGCGCTCCTCGGCGGGTTGGTCTGGGGACTGGGGACGGCGACCGTCTTCCCGGCGGCGATCTCGGCAGCGGGCGAGGTGCCCGGGCGGGGGAACCGGGCGATCACCGTCGTCAGCACCATCGCCTACGGCGCGTTCCTGTTCGGCGCGCCTACGATCGGGCTGTTGGCAGAGGTGGTCGGCCTGGACCGCGCGCTGTTCGTGGTGATCGGCTTTCTGTTGCTCATGGTGGCGCTGGCGCGGACCCTCAGCCCGGTGGTGCTCGCCGCGAGGGCTCAGCCGAGCTCGATCCAGTAGCGGCGCTTGCCCGGTACTCCCGGCGCCACCGCACGGACGTCCTGCAACCGCCCCCCGCACCGCTCGATGACCTTCCTCGACGCGGCGTTGTCCTCGTCGCAGGTCACCAGGGCCGGGCTGACGCCGAGCGCGGCCAGACGCTCCAAGGACAGACGCAGCATCTGCGAGGCGTACCCGCGTCCGCGGTAGGCCGGCCGCACGGCGTACCCGACGTGGCCGCCGAGATCCAGCAACAGCGGGGTGAGCGTATGCCTGACCGAGACCCGGCCGACCACGTCACCGGCGACGTCGGCGATCAGGAAGTCGGCCGGCACCTGCCCACGCCGGAGGTCGACTCCGCGTGAGTCGAGATGCAGTCGGTCCAGCTGTTCGGCCCACGTGAGCTCGGGTGTCAGGAGGAACCGGAAGCCGTCGGGCGCCAGCTCGGCGTGGGCGGCACGTGCCGCTGCCTCGTCCCCGGGGCCGGGGACGCGCAAGCTCAACCGTGAGGAGTCGGCACGGATGCGCTTACTCGCCCAGCGCGTAGCGCATCGCCGCCAGCTTGATCTCGGTCTCGGCCAGCTCGGCCTCCGGATCGCTGGCCGCCACGATCCCCCCGCCGGCGAAGAGCCGCATCTGCCGCGGGTCGGAGCACAGCTCGCCGCAGCGCAGTGCGATACCCCAGTCGCCTTCCCCTGCGGAGTCCATCCAGCCCACGGGCCCGGCATAGCGGCCCCGGTCCATGGTCTCCAGCTCGGCGATCAGGGCGGCGGCCGGCCGAGCCGGAGTGCCGCAGACCGCGGCCGAAGGATGCAGGGCGGCAGCGAGCCGGAGAGAGGTGGCGTCGTCGGCCTGCGTGCCGCTGATGTCGCTGGCCAGGTGGTACACGTCGGGCAGCTTGAGCACGAACGGCTCCTCCGGCACCACGAGGTCGCGGCAGTGGGGAGCGAGTGCCTCGGAGACCGATCGGACCGCGTAGGCGTGCTCCTCCAGGTCCTTCTCGCTGGAGATCAGGCGCAGGCGAGGGTCGACATGGTGCTCGTCTTTGAAGTCGGGGTGGTCTTCGGCGACCAAGGGGGCGGGATGGGTGTCCCGGCGCACGGTGCCGGCCAGGACCCGCGAGCGGACCGTGCCGTCCCAGCGCCGGACCAGCATCTCGGGGGTGGCACCGACCAGCCCGTCCACGGCGAACGTCCACGTGGCGTCGTACCGCTCCACCAGCCGCTGCAGCACGCGCCGGACGTCGATCGGCGTCGGGGAGGTGGCCAGCTCGTCCCGGGCGAGGACGACCTTGTCGACCTCCCCACCGGCGATCCGCGAGATCGCGCGGGCAATGACCTCCGGCCACTGTTGGGCGGAGACCGAGCCCCGTGCGATCACCGTGGCGGCGGGCCCGCTGGGGTCGGGCGCGGCCTGCGCGGCACCGGCGGCGTCCGCACGAGAGCTGGCTGCCCCCACATCCTCGATCGTCGTGCGCCATACGCGCCCCTCGCGGCGGCCGATGACGACCTCCGGTACCACCAGGCGGCTGCGGTGCCCCGAGTCGCCGGCGAAAGAGAACGAGCCGAACGTCACCAGGCCGGAGCCGGGGGCGCCGACCCCGTCGACGACGTCGGCGACGGCGCACACCTGCTGCCACCACGACTCCGCGTCGGAGAACCTCGTCGGTCCCGAGCTCTCGCATCGCGCCACCCGGCCCCAGGCCACGAGCCCGTCTCCCTCGCGCAGCCACGAACACAGGGTTGTGGGCGCCGCGACGTCGGGGACCAGGGACAGCAGGTCGGTCTCATCCGCCACGGCGGACGTGATATCCAGCGTCGTGACGCGCAGGCGAGGCGGAGCGAGCACGGTCACAACGGTCCACTGTATTCGTCGGTGCGAGGATGGCTGCATGCACCGTGCCGGACTGGACAAGGATCCGCGCGAGGTCGCCGAGATGTTCGACCAGGTCGCGCCCCGCTACGACCTCACGAACGACGTGCTCTCGGCCGGTCAGACGTGGGTGTGGCGTCGCGCCGTGCGGCAGGCGTGCGCAGCGGTGAAGGGTGAGCGGGTGCTGGACATCGCGGCGGGCACCGGCACAAGCAGTGAGCCGTTCGCCGACGACGAGGTCGAGGTGGTGCCGGCCGACTTCTCGCTCGGCATGCTCCGCCAGGGGCGCCGGCGCCGCCCGGACATGGCCTTCACCGCGGCCGACGCGCTGGCTCTTCCCTTCGCCGACGGCTGCTTCGACGTGGTCACCATGTCGTTCGGGCTGCGCAACGTCTCGGACCCACCCGCCGCGCTCGCGGAGTTCGCCCGCGTCGCGCGGCCTGGGGCGCGCCTGGTGATCTGCGAGTTCAGCCAGCCGGTGTGGGCTCCGCTGCGGACGGTCTACACGGGATACCTGATGCGCGCACTGCCGCAGATCGCCCGCCGGATCAGCAGCAACCCCGACTCCTACGTCTACCTCGCCGAGACGATCCGTGCCTGGCCCGCGCAAGAGGAGCTGGCGCGAACGATCGCCGGCGCGGGATGGTCTGATGTGACCTGGCGCAACCTGACCGGCGGGGTCGTCGCCGTGCACCACGCTGTCCGCCGGTAGAGTGTGTGTGAAGGGATTCACAAGGTCCGATGCGGCCTCCCGACCCCAGGAGCAGCGAAGAAACTGAGACCAAGGCACACCCAAGGGAGCCTTGACGGTCGATCACCCCTAGGATTGGCTGCGCGGCATGGCGCTCACCGCGCCGACACCGAGAGGAGCGTGGGACACGATGACCGACCCGTACCTACCCGTGCTGTCGATGCTGTCGCTGGGCGTGCTCTTCGCGGGCGGCTCGATGCTCGGTGGCGCGCTGCTCGGCCGCAAGACCTACAACCGGGCCAAGCTGGACGCCTACGAGTGCGGCATCCAGCCCACCCCGCAGGCGGTCGAGGGTGGGCGTGTGCCCATCAAGTACTACATGACGGCGATGCTGTTCATCGTGTTCGACGTCGAGGTGCTGTTTCTCTACCCGTTCGCTGTGGCCTTCGACCAGGTCGGCCTGTTCAGCGTGATGGCGATGATGTTGTTCCTGTTCGTGGTCTCCGTGCCCTTCATCTACGAATGGAGCCGGGGCGGTCTGGAATGGGACTGAGCGGACAAGGAGGGTCTGAGACATGGGCCTAGAAGACAAGCTGCCCTCGGGCATCGTGCTGACCTCGGTCGAGGCGGTGGTCGGGGAGCTGCAGTCGCGTTCGGTGTGGCCGGCGACGTTCGGCCTGGCCTGCTGTGCGATCGAGATGATGGCCGTGGGCACGCCGGACTACGACATCGCCCGGTTCGGCATGGAGCGCTTCGCCGCGACCCCGCGCCAAGCCGATCTGATGATCGTGGCCGGTCGGGTCAGCCAGAAGATGGCCCCCGTGGTCCGTCAGGTGCACGACCAGATGCCGAACCCCCGCTGGGTGCTGTCGATGGGTGTCTGCGCCAGCTCCGGCGGCATGTTCAACAACTACGCGATCGTCCAGGGCGTCGACCACATCGTCCCCGTGGACATCTATCTGCCCGGTTGCCCGCCTCGACCTCAGATGCTCATCAACGCGTGCCTGGAGCTGCATGCTCAGATCCGGGCCTCGAAGTTCGGGGTGGATCGGGTGGCCGCGGCCCGCGCCGCCGAAGCGGCGGCCCTGGAGGCGACGCCCACGCACGAGATGAAGGGGTTGCTCGCGTGACGACAGCGAAGGTGGGTCCCACGCACCGCGTGGGAGGAAGCGAGGTGCGGCATGCCTGAGGACAAGGCCAAGAAGGACGCCGTAGCCGAGGTCGAGACCGCCACGACTCACGGTGACGAGAACGCGGCCGCCGACGGCAAGAACACCATCGACCGGGTCAACGCTCCGCTGGCCACCGAGGACCAGAAGGTCAGCTCGACCCAGATCCATGAGACCGGGGCCGGATCGGTCAGCACCCTGGACCCGGAACACTCGTCCCCGGTCAGGATGGGCGAGCGCCACGGCATGTTCGGCAGCTCGCTGGGCTCGGACACGAGTGGCTACGGCCAGCTGGTCCAGGCCATCTACTATCCCGGCGCCTCGGAGCGGCCGTACGGAGGCTACTTCGACGAGGTCGCCGACCGTCTGGAGGAGGTTCTCGCCGAGAAGTACCAGCAGGCCGTCACCCGGGTGGTCATCGACCGCCGCGAGATGACCCTGGACGTGCCACCCGAGCACCTGCGCCTCGTCGCCCAGACGCTGCGGGACGACCCCGGCCTCCGGTTCGAGATGTGCAGCGGTGTGTCGGGAGTGCACTTCCCCGACGACGTCGGCCGCGAGCTGCACGCCGTCTACCACTTCACGTCGATCACCCACGGAAGCCGCCGGGTGCGGGTCGAGGTGAAATGCAGCGACGATGACCCGCACATCCCCTCGATCGTGTCCATCTACCCGGCCGCGGACTGGCACGAGCGGGAGACCTACGACATGTTCGGCATCGTCTTCACCGGCCACCCCGGCCTGACCCGCATCCTCATGCCGGACGACTGGCCGGGGCACCCGCAGCGCAAGGACTACCCACTGGGCGGCATCCCCGTCGAGTACAAGGGGGCCACCGTCCCGGCCCCGGACGAGCGCAGGAGCTACACCTGATGGCGACGCACACCGACTCCACCGAGAGCCAGGACCTGTACGGCTCCTCCGACGACCAGGACGCCACGTTCACCGCCAGCGGAGGTGACTGGGACCAGGTGGTCGAGGACATCTCGGCGGTCGGCGAGGAGCGCATCGTCGTCAACATGGGCCCCCAGCACCCGTCCACGCACGGCGTGCTCCGCCTGATCCTGGAGCTCGACGGCGAGACCGTGCGCGAGGCCCGGGCCGGCATCGGCTACCTGCACACGGGCATCGAGAAGAACATGGAGTACCGGACCTGGACGCAGGGCACGACGTTCTGCACCCGGATGGACTACCTCACGCCCATCTTCAACGAGACGGCGTTCTGCCTGGGTGTGGAGAAGCTGCTCGGCATCACCGACCAGATCCCGCAGCGGGCCAGCGACATCCGCATCCTCACCATGGAGCTGAACCGGATCGGCTCGCACATGATCGCCCTCGGCACCGGGGGGATGGAGCTCGGAGCCACCACGGTGATGACCGTGTGCTTCCGCGAGCGAGAGCGCCTGCTCCGGTTCTTCGAGGCTGTCAGCGGTCTGCGGATGAACCACGCCTACGTGCGCCCGGGCGGGGTGGCGCAGGACGTCCCCGCGGGGGCCCTGGACCTGCTGGAGGACGAGCTGGTCGACTTCCGTCGCGGTCTGCGCGAGGTGGAGTCGCTCCTGCTGGCCAACCCGGTGCTGCGCGCCCGCACGGTCAACGTCGGCCATCTGAGCCTGACCGGCTGCATGGCCCTGGGGATCACCGGGCCCATCCTGCGCTCCACCGGACTGCCGCACGACCTGCGCAAGGCAGACCCGTACTGCGGGTACGAGACCTACGACTTCGACGTCATCACCCGGGACACCACCGATGCCTACGGTCGCTTGTGCATCCGGATCGATGAGATGTGGGAGTCGCTGAAGATCGCGCAGCAGGCCATCGCCCGGCTGCGCGCGTCGGAGGGTCAGCCCTACATGGTGGAGGACAAGAAGATCGCCTGGCCAGCTCAGCTGTCCGTCGGAGCCGACGGCCAGGGCAACTCGCTGGACCACATCCGCAAGATCATGGGCGAGTCGATGGAGTCCCTGATCCATCACTTCAAGCTGGTCACCGAAGGCTTCCGGGTCCCGCCGGGGCAGGCCTACGTGGCCATCGAGTCGCCCAAGGGCGAGCTGGCCGTCCACGTGGTCTCCGACGGCGGCACACGCCCCTACCGGGCGCACTTCCGCGATCCTTCGTTCAACAACCTGCAAGCCGCCTCGGTGCTGAGCGAAGGGGGGCTCGTTGCCGACGTCATCGTCGCGGTGGCCTCGATCGACCCGGTGATGGGAGGGGTGGACCGCTGATGAGCACGGCAGACAGCAACGGCCACCGGGCGGACGCGCCCGGGGACACCCGTGAGCAGCTGGGCGAGGCCGCCACCGAGGGCCCGGTGCACCACCACACCCCGTTGCAGCCCTCGGATCACGACTACCCTCCGGAGGTGCTCGGCCGGATGGAGGCCGACGCAGCGGTCATCCTGGCCAAGTACCCGCGGAAGCGCTCGGCGCTGCTGCCGTTGCTGCACCTGGTGCAGAGCGAGGACGGCTACGTCACCGGGCGTGGGGTCCACTTCTGCGCGCGGCAGCTGGACCTGTCGACCGCGGAGGTCAGCGGGGTGGCCACGTTCTACACCCAGTACAAGCGGCACCCGAACGGTGAGTACAACGTGGGGGTGTGCACCAACACCCTGTGCGCGATCATGGGCGGGGACCAGATCTTCGACGACGTCAGCGAGTACCTCGGGATCGGGCACGACGAGACCACCGCCGACGGCAAGGTCACCCTGGAGCGGCTGGAGTGCAACGCGGCCTGTGACTACGCGCCCGTGGTGATGGTCAACTGGGAGTTCTTCGACAACCAGACCCCCGAGTCCACCCGGGCCCTGGTCGACGAGATCCGGGCCGGCCACGACGTGGTCCCCACCCGCGGGGCGGCCAAGGCCTGCACCTTCAAGCAGGTGGAGCGGGTGCTGGCGGGGTTCTCCGACGGACGCGCCGACGAGGGTGTCGGCGCGGGTGGTCCGTCGCTGGAAGGGCTCCGTCTGGCCCGCGAGCGCAACTGGGTCGCGCCGGTCGGCACCTACCAGCCCTACAGCGAGCAGGCCGGCGACGAGCCCGAGCACGACACGGGCCGCGCTACCGAGGCAGGGCAGACCAAGGACGCCAAGTCGGGGCTGCCCGACGCCAGCGACGAGTCGAACAGCCCGGACTCCAAGGACAGCGACGACAGCGGCGGCGAGGACTCCGTGAAGAGCTCGCCGGAGAACAGCGACGAGGGAGGCTCCTCATGAGTGCACAGCTCACTCCGATCCTGTCCCTGTTCTGGGACCAGCCCCAGTCATGGACCTTGAAGACCTACGAGGACCATGAGGGGTACGCCGCCCTGAGGACGGCCTTCGACACCCCCAAGGAGGACCTGGTCGCCATGGCCAAGGACTCCGGGCTGCGTGGACGTGGCGGGGCCGGGTTCCCGACCGGCATGAAATGGGGCTTCCTTCCCCCGGACGACGGGGGGCCGCGCTACCTTGTCATCAACGCCGACGAGTCCGAGCCGGGGACCTGCAAGGACACCCCGCTGATGATGGCGGCGCCGCACATGCTCATCGAGGGCATGATCATCACCTCGTACGCGATCGGCTGCAAGCACGCCTTCGTCTACATCCGCGGCGAGATCGTCCACGTCTTCCGGCGCGTGCAGCGTGCGGTCGAGGAGGCCTACGCGGCGGGGTACCTGGGCAAGGACATCCTCGGCTCCGGCTTCGATCTCGACATCACCGTGCACTCCGGCGCCGGGGCCTACATCTGTGGGGAGGAGACGGCCCTGCTGGACTCCCTCGAAGGCCGTCGTGGACAGCCCCGCCTCAAGCCTCCGTTCCCCGCCGTGGCCGGGCTCTACGCCCGTCCCACCGTCGTCAACAACGTCGAGAGCATCGCCAGCATCCCCTCGATCATGCGGTACGGGAGCGACTGGTTCTCCGACCTGGGCACCGAGCAGTCGTCGGGCTACGGCCTGTTCAGCCTGTCCGGTCACGTCAAGCGACCGGGACAGTACGAGGCGCCGCTCGGGATCACCTTGCGTGAGCTGCTCGAGATGGCCGGCGGGATGCGCGAGGGACACCAGCTGAAGTTCTGGACCCCTGGCGGTTCGTCCACGCCGATCCTGACCGACGAGCATCTCGACGTGCCGCTGGACTTCGAGTCGATCACGGAGGCGGGGTCCATGCTGGGGACGCGGGCGCTGCAGATCTTCGACGAGACCACGTCGGTGGTGCGGGCGGTATCGCGGTGGACCGACTTCTACGCCCACGAGTCGTGCGGGAAGTGCACGCCGTGCCGAGAGGGCACCTTCTGGCTCAAGCAGATCCTCGAGCGGCTGGAGGCCGGGCGCGGCACCGAGGACGACATCGACAAGCTCGTCGACATCTGTGACAACATTCTGGGCCGCTCGTTCTGCGCGCTGGGTGACGGAGCCACCTGCCCGATCACCTCCGCGGTGCAGTACTTCCGGTCCGAGTTCGAGGACGGCATGCACACCCCCTGTGACGAGCTCTTCCCACCCGAACGCTCCACGTTGTTCGCGAAGGAGACCCAGCCCGTATGACGGTCAACACCTCACCTGCTGCCGGCGGCAACGCCGTATACGACGGGGACAACGCCTCGATCCCCGACGACCTCAGGACGGTGACCCTGACCGTGGACGGGGTCGAGGTCACCGTGCCCGAAGGCACCCTGGTCATCAGGGCGGCGGAGCAGATCGGGGTGCAGATCCCGCGCTTCTGCGACCACCCGCTGCTCGACCCCGCGGGGGCCTGCCGGCAGTGCCTGGTCGAGGTCTCCATGCCGGACCGCGACGGCAACCTGAAGCCGATGCCCAAGCCGCAGGCCTCGTGCACCCTGGCGGTGGGGGAGGGGATGCAGGTCAAGACGCAGCACTCCTCGGCGGCGGCTGAGAAGGCTCAGCACGGCGTCATGGAGCTGCTGCTCATCAACCACCCCCTGGACTGCCCGGTCTGTGACAAGGGGGGCGAGTGCCCGCTGCAGAACCAGGCCATGTCCAGCGGTCGCCCGACCAGCCGGTTCGAGGACGTGAAGCGCACCTTCCCGAAGCCGATCAACATCTCCTCCCAGGTGCTGCTGGACCGGGAGCGCTGTGTGCTGTGTGCCCGGTGCACGCGCTTCTCCGACCAGATCGCCGGAGACCCGTTCATCGCGCTCATCGAGCGCGGCGCCCTGCAGCAGGTCGGGATCTACGAGGAGAAGCCCTTCGAGTCCTACTTCTCGGGCAACACGGTCCAGATCTGCCCGGTGGGGGCCCTGACCGGCTCGGCCTACCGGTTCCGCTCGCGCCCGTTCGACCTCGTCTCCACCAGCAGCGTCTGCGAGCACTGCGCCTCGGGCTGCTCCATCCGCACCGACCACCGGCGCGGGACGGTGCTACGGCGGATGGCGCTGGAGGACAGTCACGTCAACGAGGAGTGGAACTGCGACAAGGGCCGCTGGGCCTTCACCTACGCCACCATGCCCGACCGGCTTCGCGACCCCGTGGTGCGGGGCGAGGACGGCGAGTACGCCGTCGCCACCTGGAACGAGGCGCTCGCCGCCGCCGCCCAGGGGCTGCGGGCGGCGGCGGAGTCGGACAACGCCGGCGCGGCGGTGCTGGTGGGCGGGCGCGTCACCGTCGAGGACGCCTACGCCTACAGCAAGTTCGCCCGCATCGCGCTGGGCACCAACGACATCGACTTCCGGGCTCGCCCGCACTCGGTCGAGGAGGCGGACTTCCTCGCCTCTTCGATCGTCAACCACTACGGTCTGACGTATGCCGACCTGGAGAAGGCCAGCGCGGTGCTCCTGGTCGGCCTCGAACCCGAGGAAGAGAGTCCCATCGTCTTCCTGCGCCTGCGCAAGGCCAGTCGCAAGAACAGCACCGCGGTCTACTCCGTGGCGCCGTTCGCGACCCGGGGGCTGGACAAGATGACCGGCACCCTGGTCCCGGCCGCTCCAGGCACCGAGGCCGAGGTGCTCGGAGCCCTCGCCTCACGTCGCCGAGGCCGCGGTGAGGCCCAGGAGGGCACGACCGAGCCGTTGGACAGCGCCGACCCCGTGCAGGTGGCCTCGGATTCCCTCAACGGCGGAGCGGTCATCCTGGTCGGGGAGCGCCTGGCGGCAGTGCCGGGAGCGCTCTCGGCCGCCGCGTCGCTGGCGGAGCTGACCGGAGCCCGCCTCGGTTGGGTCCCCCGTCGAGCCGGTGAGCGGGGCGCGGCCACCGCGGGCGCGCTGCCGACCCTGCTCCCGGGGGGACGCCCGGTGGCCGAACCCGACGCGCGGGCGCAGACCTCCCAGCGCTGGGGCGTCGAGGTGCCCGAGGAGGCGGGCCGGGACACGACGGGGATCCTGCAGGCCGCTGCGGACGGGGAGATCCGCGCACTGGTCGTGGGCGGTGTCGACCCCGACGACCTGCCCGACCCGGCGCTGGCGCGGGCCGCACTCGCCCGCGCGTTCGTCGTCTCCCTCGAGGTCCGCGAGAGCGTCGTGCACGACTACGCCGACGTCATCCTGCCGGTGGCGCCACAGCAGGAGAAGGCGGGCTCCTACGCCGACTGGGAGGGGCGCCTGCGCCCCTTCGAGCAGGCGCTCGGCTCCAACGCCTGGAGCGACCACGCCATGGTGGACGCGCTGGCGACGCAGATGGGCCACTCGCTCGACGCCCGCAGCCTGACCTCGCTCCGGCACGAGATGACGGCCCTCGGCTCCTGGCAGGAGCCGGTGTCGATGCCGCAGGTAAACCCGGTCGCCGTGCCGAGACCGGGGGAGGGCGAGGCCATTCTCGCCACCTGGCACCACCTGCTCGACGCGGGCTCGATGCAGGACGGGGAGCCCTTCCTCGCCGGCACGGCTCCGGTGGCCACGGCACGGATGTCGCCGCTGACCGCAGCCGGCATCGGGGTCGCCGACGGGTCGTGGGTCGTGGTCAGTACGGACGCCGGGTCGGTGACCGTTCCGGTGGCGCTGACACCGATGCCCGAGCACGTGGTATGGCTGCCCACCAACTCGACGGGGTGCGCAGTGCGCGCCATGCTAGGCGCTGACGCCGGAGCCGTGGTGCGCCTTGCTGCAGCCGACTCCTCGCCCGCACCAGGAGGCTCCGCATGATCGCAGCCCAGCTCGTCCAGCACGCGAGCGAAGGAATCGCCCTGGCGCCCGCGGTGCCGATGGAGGACGTGCCCGCGGCCGACTTCAGTGACACGCCGTTGTGGCTGACCATGCTCAAGGGCCAGATGGTCTTCGTGTTCCTCCTGCTCAACGTCCTGGTCGTGATCTGGTTCGAGCGCCGGGTCGTGGGCCAGATGCAGCAGCGCCCCGGTCCCAACCGGTTCGGCCCGTTCGGCTTGTTCCAGACTCTTGCCGACGGACTCAAGCTGATGATGAAAGAGGACGTCATCCCCTCGAACGCCGACCGGGTGATGTTCATCATCGCCCCCTTGATCACCGGCGCTCTGGCCTTCGTCTCCTTCGCGATCATTCCGATGGGTTCCGAGGTCGAGATGTTCGGGCACACCACGCCGCTGCAGCTCACCGACACGCCCGTGGCCACCCTGCTCGTCCTGGCCGTGGCCGGGGTGGGGGCGTACGGCTTCGTCCTGGCCGGATGGTCCTCGGGCTCGACCTACCCGCTGCTGGGCGGGCTGCGCTCGACGGCGCAGGTGATCTCCTACGAGATCGCGATGGGCCTGTCGCTGGTGGCGGTGTTCCTGTACGCGGGGTCCATGTCCACCTCTCAGATCGTGGCCGCGCAGGCCGACCTGTGGTACGTCATCCCGCTGTTCTTCTCCTTCGTGATCTACCTGGTGACGATGGTGGGGGAGACGAACCGTCTGCCGTTCGACCTGGCCGAGGGCGAGGGTGAGCTGGGTGGCGGCTTCCACACCGAGTACTCCTCGATGAAGTTCGGGATGTTCTTCCTCGGCGAGTACATCAACATGTTCACCGTCTCCGCATTGGCCACGACCTTTTTCCTGGGCGGGTGGATGGCGCCCCCCGGGATCGCGGCGATCAACGACGGCATGTTCAACGAGGGCTGGTGGACCTTCCTCTGGTTCTTCCTCAAGATGTGGATGTTCATCTTCGGCTACGTCTGGCTGCGGGGCTCGTTGCCCCGGGTCCGCTACGACCAGTTCATGAAGCTGGGCTGGAAGATCATGATCCCGGCCGCCCTGGCCTGGGTGATAGCGGTCTCCTTGATCCGCGCTTCGCAGGTCGGCTACTTCGGCGACACCCTGTGGGCCACGATCATCACCGTCGCCGCGATCGCGGTGCTGGTGATCGCCGGCCTGCTGATGTGGGACCGCCGCAGCCAGGCCGCCCAGGAGGCCGAGCAACACGCCCGCCAGGCGCCCGAGGAGGTCGACCCGTTCGCCGGCGGCTATCCCGTGCCACCTCTGCCCGGTCAACGACTCGTCGAGCCTCGGCGAGCGGTGGCGGCGGCAGAGCCGGTCACGGTCGATGCGGGCCCGGGATCCACCCACGACTCATCGGAGGGCGACCGTGGCTGAAGAGGAGAAGAAGGCCGAGCACACCCGCGAGGTGCGCTACAACGAGGACGGGCTGGAGATCCGCCGTCCCGAGGGTGAGACCGGTGAGAACACCGACCGTGCCCATCCGATCATGCGTCAGGACGAGGGCCAGCAGCAGGAGAAGAAGAAGGGTTTCTTCGCCGAGATGCTCGCCCCCGTCGGGGGCTTCGGCGTCACGTTCAGCACCATGTTCCGCAAGGTGGACACCGAGGAGTACCCGGAGAAGCCGCGGCCCACCCAGGCGCGCTACCACGGCCGGCACCAGCTGAACCGCTACGCCGACGGCCTGGAGAAGTGCATCGGGTGCGAGCTGTGCGCCTGGGCCTGCCCGGCCGACGCCATCCTCGTCGAGGGTGCGGACAACACCGATGAGGCCCGCTTCTCCCCTGGAGAGCGCTACGGCCGCGTCTACCAGATCAACTACCTGCGCTGCATCTTCTGCGGACTGTGCATCGAGGCGTGCCCGACGCGAGCGCTGACCATGACCAACGAGTACGAGCTGGCCGACGCCGAGCGGGCCCCGTTGATCTACGAGAAGCATCAGCTCCTGGCCCCCATGGAAGACGGTATGCTGCGCGCGCCCCTGCCGATGGCGGACGGCATGGACCACCACGACTACTACATGGGTCGGGTCACCGGCTCGACGCCAGGCCAGCACGACTACGTGGCCGAGCGCGACGGAACGTCCGGTACCAGCAGTGACAACGGATCCGCGGAGGAACAGGAGGCCTACCGGTGAGCGGAGGCGAGGCGCTGCTTTTCTGGGTGCTCGGTCCGGCCGTGGTGCTCGGTGCGTTGGGTCTGCTGTTCGCACACAAGGCCGTCCATGCCGCGATGTCCACGGCTTTGGTCATGATCGGGCTGGGCATGTTCTACATCGCCCAGGATGCCGAGTTCGTCGGAATCATCCAGATCTTCGTCTACTCCGGCGCGGTGATCATGCTTTTCCTGTTCGTGGTCATGCTCGTCGGGGTCGACGCCTCCGACTCCCTTGTCGAGACCTTGCCGGGTCAACGGGTGTTCGCCTATATCTTCGCCCTGGTCTTCGCCGGCGCCATCGTCCTGGGCCTGGCACAGGTGCAGTGGCCCGAGCCGGTCGGTCTGACTGCGGTGCAGGAGGAAGGCAGCGTCACCGCCCTGGCCCGGGAGCTGTTCACACGCCAGGTCTTCGGCTTCGAACTGCTGGGGACGCTGCTCGTGATCGCGGTGATGGGCGCCATGGTGCTGGCACATCACGAGCGTCTGACCCCGGCACTGTCCCAGCGCACCCGGTCGGACCAGACGATCGCGCGGGGCACCTGGCTGTCCGGTAAGCCCAACCCGGGGGTCTACGCCCGGCACAACGCCGCCGACACCCCGGCCCTGCTCCCGGACGGCACTCCGACCGAGGACTCGGTGCCGCGGGTGCTGGTGGCCCGCGGGCAGATGGGATCGGCGGATACCTACTCCCGTTCCACCGGCCAGGCGTACGACGCGATCGGATACAGCGACGCCGAGAACGATGCCGCGCAGGCCGAGGGCGTCGGTCAGCCGGCCGACGGAGCCGAGGGCCGGGACACGGGCAGCGCAGGTGCCCGCTCATGAGCCTTGCCGCCTACATCTACCTGGCTACCGTCCTGTTCACCATCGGCGCGCTCGTCGTGCTCACCCGGCGGAACAGTGTGGTGGTGTTCATGGGGGTCGAGCTCATGCTCAACGCCTGCAACATCTCCCTCGTGACCTTCTCGCGCATGCATGGCACGCTGGACGGACAGGTCTACGCCCTGTTCATCATGGTGGTCGCTGCCGCCGAGGTCGTCGTGGGGCTCGCCATCATCATGTCCATCTTCCGCGCCCGTCGGTCCGCATCCGTGGACGACGCCAACCTTTTGAAGCTGTAGAGGAGCTGGCCTGAAGGTGACTGCGCTGACGACTGCCGGCTTCGTGCTGGCCGATCCGAGTGCCGCCCGTGCCACCGAGGCCGGCGGCCTGGCGGGGTTCGGCTGGTTGATGATCGCGTTGCCGCTGCTCGGCGCGGCCGTGCTGCTCATCGGAGGCAAGGCGACCAACTCGTTCGGGCCGCTGCTGGCGGTGGCCCTGTCCTGGGGCAGCTTCGTGGTCGGTCTGGGCATCCTGATCCAGCTGGCCGGGAGGGGCGAGGAGGAACGCTCGCTGTCCGTCCAGCTGTGGGACTGGGTCTCGGCCGGAGAGCTCAGCGTCAACGTGGGCCTCTTGCTCGACCCGTTGTCGCTGACGTTCGTCATGCTCATCACCTTCGTCGGCTCCCTGATCCACGTGTACTCCCTCGGCTACATGGAGCACGACGAGGACAAGCGCCGCTTCTTCGGCTACCTCAACCTCTTCGTCGCGGCCATGCTCATCCTGGTGCTGGCCGACTCCTACCTGCTGCTGTTCGTGGGCTGGGAGGGTGTGGGCCTGGCGTCCTACCTGCTGATCGGCTTCTGGAACTACCGCCCGGCGTTCGCCAGCGCCGCCAACAAGGCCTTCATCGTCAACCGGATCGGTGACCTGGGCCTCATTACCGCGATGGCGGTGCTGTTCGCGAGCTTGGGCTCCCTCGACTTCGCCACCGTGCACGGCGAGGCCGACAGCATGAGCCAGGGCACGTTGCTCGCGGTCGGGCTGCTCCTGCTGCTCGGCGCGTGCGGAAAGTCGGCCCAGTTCCCGCTGCAGTCCTGGCTCGGCGACGCGATGGCCGGCCCGACGCCGGTCTCGGCACTGATCCACGCCGCGACCATGGTCACCGCCGGGGTCTACCTCATCGCCCGCAGCCAGGCCATCTACGACCTCACCCCGGACGCCCGCCTCGCGGTGGCCGTCGTGGGCACGATCACCCTGGTCTACGGCGCGATCGTCGGCTGCGCCAAGGACGACCTCAAAAAGGCGCTCGCCGCCTCCACCATGAGCCAGATCGGCTACATGATGCTGGCGGTGGGGCTCGGGCCGCTGGGCTACCTCTACGCGATCTTCCACCTGCTGACCCACGGGTTCTTCAAGGCCGGGATGTTCCTCGGGGCCGGCTCGGTGATGCACGGGATGAAGGACCAGGTCGACATGCGAGGCTTCGGCAACCTGTCCTCGAAGATGAAGATCACCTGGATCACCTTCGCGTGCGGCTTCGTGGCCATCATCGGCGTGCCGTTCACGTCCGGCTGGTTCTCCAAGGACTTCATCATCGAGACCGCGTTCATCGACCAAGGGGAGGGCGCCTGGCGGCCGTGGGTGTTCGGTGGCGCGGCGCTGATCGCGGCCGGCGTCACGGCCTTCTACATGTCGCGGTTGTTCTTCATGACCTTCCACGGCAAGGCCCGCTGGGCGGACGACGTCGACCCGCACGAGTCGCCGCTGACCATGACCGTGCCGATGATGGTGCTGGCCGTGGGCTCCCTCTTCCTGGGAGCAGCGCTGTACCCGACCGGCATCCTGTCCGCCTGGTTGGACCCGGTGTTCGGCCACGCCGAACACCCGGAGCCCGTCATCCCCGTGCTGCTCATCCAGGTGCTGGCCTTCCTGTTGCTCCTCGTGGGTGCGGGGCTGGCCTGGCTCATGTACTGGCGACGTGACGTTCCGACGACCGCACCCGAAGGGACCTTCGTGACCAAGGCCGCTCGTCGTGACCTCTTCCAGGACGACTTCAACGAGGTGTTCCTGCGCTCGCCTGGAGAAGGTCTGGTGACCATGACCACCGCTGCCGACCGCGACGTCGTCGACGGCGGAATGGTGGCCAAGACCGCCGGTGGGGTCGCCGTCATGTCCCGGACCCTGCGGAACACGCAGACCGGGTTCGTGCGCAACTACGCCATGACCATGCTCGTCGGCATCGTCGGTGTCGTGATCGCGGTGCTGGTGATGCAGCTATGAGCGGCGTCCCCTGGCTGAGCATCCTGGTCCTCATCCCGTTGCTCGGCGGAGTGCTGGTGGCGCTCCTGCCGCGCGGCTTCGCCAAGGTCCGCGAGGTGGCCCTCGGCGTCTCGTTGCTGACCCTGGTGGCCGGGGTCGTCACCGCGTTGCAGTTCCAGGCCGGCGGGAGCCAGCAGTTCCAGCTCACCGAGACCTACACCTGGATCCCGCAGTTCGGGGTCAGCTACGCGGTGGGCGTCGACGGCATCGCGCTGGCCATGATCCTGCTCGGGGTCGTGCTGGTGCCGATCTGCCTGCTCGCCGCCTGGGACGACGTGGCTACGGGGTCGGGTCGCCGTCAGCACGGCTACTTCGCGCTCATGCTCGTCCTCGAGGCGCTCATGATCGGCGTCTTCGCCGCCACCGACGTCTTCTTGTTCTACGTCTTCTTCGAGGCGATGCTCATCCCGGTCTACTTCCTCATCGGCTCCTTCGGGGGGCCGGGGCGGGCGAAGGCGGCCACGACCTTCCTGATCTACTCGCTCTTCGGCGGGCTGATCATGCTGGTGGCCGTGATCGCGGTCTACCTCCAGGGCCCGGGGGGCGCGGACGGCTTCCTCGTCGAGCGGCTGACCGGGCTCGAGTTCGGAACCTGGGTGGAGCGGCTGCTCTTCCTCGGCTTCTTCATCGCCTTCGCGATCAAGGCGCCGATGTGGCCGGTGCACACCTGGCTTCCGCACGCGGCCAGCGAGGCGCGTCCGGCCACGTCGGTGCTGCTGGTCGGGGTGCTGGACAAGGTCGGCACGTTCGGGATGATCCGGTTCTGCCTGCAGCTGTTCCCCGATGCCAGCCGCTGGGCGGCGCCTGCCGTCATGGCCCTGGCCGTGTTGTCCATCCTCATCGGCGCGGCGCTGGCCATCGGGCAGCGGGACATGATGAGGCTGATCGCCTATACCTCGATCAGCCACTTCGGCTTCATCGTGCTCGGCATCTTCGCGGTGACCACGGTCAGTACCACCGGTTCCACGCTCTACATGGTCAACCATGGCTTCACCACGGCGGCCCTGTTCCTGATCGCCGCGATGTTCATCGCCCGCCGCGGCTCCCGGGACATCATGGACTTCGGTGGCTGGCAGCGCGTGACGCCGGTGATCGCCGGGTCGTTGTTGGTCGCGGGCTTGTCGGGTTTGGCGCTGCCCGGCCTGAACAGCTTCGTCTCCGAGTTCATGGTCATCATCGGGACCTACCAGCGATACCCGGTGTATGCCGTCGTCGGAGCCTTCGGCGTCATCCTCGCCGCGCTCTACATCCTGCTGTGGTACCAGAAGGTCGCCACCGGTCCGAAGCCCGAGGACTACGCATCGACCCCGGACATGACCCGACGGGAGAAAGCGGTGGTCGCGCCGCTCATCGCCGCCTTCCTCTTCCTCGGCTTCTACCCCAAGCCGGCGCTGGACATGTTGGAGCCCGCGGTGGGAACCACCCTGCAGTACGTCGGGGTGAGCGACCCGGCGCCGAGCGCGGACGCCGCCGAAGGGAGTGAGGGCTGATGATGTTCCAGGCTCCGGACATCTCCTACCTGGCGTTGTTGCCGTTGCTCATCGTCTTCGGAGGTGGGCTGGTCGGGGTGGCCGTCGAGGGCTTCGCGGGGCGCAGCATGCGCTACCCGGTGCAGATGCCCCTGACGGTGCTGACGCTGCTGGCCGCGCTGGCCGCGGTGATCTTCGTGGCTCCGAACCACCGTGGACTGACCGCCGCCGGGGCGGTGGCGGTCGACGGCCCCGCGCTGCTCTTGCAGGGCCTGGTGCTGGCACTGTCGACCATCGGTGTGCTCGTGATGAGCGAGCGACTCGGCGGGAGTGCGCCGGATGCCTTCACACACGCCGGAGTGTCGGTACCGGGCTCGGCCGAGGAGGCTCTGGCCACGAAGGTCGGTGCGACCACGACGGAGGTCTACCCGCTGACGCTCTTCGGCGTGGGTGGCATGATGCTCTTCCCGATGGCCAACGACCTCATCGTGATGTTCATCGCGCTGGAGATCCTGTCGCTGCCGCTGTATGTGATGTGCGGACTGGCCCGCCGTCGTCGGCTGCTCAGCCAGGAGGCGTCACTGAAGTACTTCCTGCTCGGCGCGTTCTCCTCGGCCTTCTTCCTCTTCGGCGCCTCGTTCGTGTACGGGTACGCGGGGTCGATGCGGTTCGACGAGATCGCCGCATCGATCAGCAGCGAGGTCGGCATGGACGGGCTGCTGCTGCCGGGTCTGCTCCTGCTCGCGACCGGCCTGCTGTTCAAGGTGGGCGCGGTCCCCTTCCACGCATGGGTCCCGGATGTCTACCAGGGCGCACCCACTCCCGTCACCGGGTTCATGGCCGCGGTCACCAAGGTGGCAGCGTTCGGTGCGTTGTTGCGTGTCTTCTACGTGGCCGGTGAGTCCGCACGGCTGGACTGGCAGCCGGTGCTGGCCGGCGTGGCGGCGGTCACGATGGTCGTCGGTGCTGTGATGTCGGTGGGTCAGAACGACGTCAAGCGCATACTGGCCTACTCCTCGATCGCCCACGCGGGCTTCATCCTGGTCGGGTTCCTCGCGTTGGACTCCGCGGGGGTCTCCGGCACCATGTTCTACCTCGCGGCCTACGGGTTCATGACGATCCCCGCCTTCGCGATCGTCACGCTGGTCCGCTCGTCCGGGAGCGAGGCCACGCAGGTCGCGCAGTGGGCCGGGCTGGCCAAGACCAACCCCTGGATCGCGGCCGGCTTCAGCTTCCTACTCCTCGCGTTCACCGGTATCCCGTTGACCTCCGGCTTCACCGGCAAGTTCGCGGTGTTCTCCGCGGCCATCGCCAACAACGGCGCGTGGCTGGCGGTGGTCGGTGTGCTGGCCAGCGCCGTGACCGCCTACGTCTACTTCCGCTTGATCGTGACCATGTACTTCGGCGAGCACACCGGCGAGGCGGTAGCCGTGCAGGCCTCCTCGTTGACCACGTTCGCGGTGGCCATCGGGCTGCTGGTCACGCTCGGTCTCGGCGTCATGCCGTCCCCGATGTTGGAGCTGGCCCAGCAGGCCTAGCAGTTCATCCGGTGATGGAGCGCGCCCCGACCCTGCTCCCGGGCGCCGAGGAGGACCTGCACCAGCGTCTGTTCGACGGACTCGAGGCGGTCGACGCCCGGCTTCGTGCGGTCGTCGATCATGAGGACCCGTTCATCTCCGAGGCGGCAGGCCATCTGGCCGCGGCCGGGGGCAAGAGGTTCCGGCCGCTGCTGACCCTGCTGTGCGCCGAAGTGGCAGAGGGGATCAACCCCCTGGTGGTCGAAGCGGCCACCGGGGTGGAGCTGACTCACCTGGCCTCGCTGTACCACGACGACGTGATGGACGAGGCCGAGCTGCGGCGCGGGGTACAGAGCGCAAACGTGCGGTACGGCAACGCCACCTCCATCCTGGTCGGTGACCTGTTGTTCGGCACCGCGTCCTCGGTGATCGCCGAGCTCGGCCCCGAGGCGGTCAGGGTGCAGGCGGCCACCTTCGTACGCCTCTGTGCGGGACAGATCCGCGACGAGCGCCCGCCGACCGCCGGAATGGACCCGGTGGACTACTACCGCTCGGTACTCGCCGACAAGACCGGCTCGCTGATCGCCACCTCGGCTCGCTACGGGGCCATGTTCGCCGGGGCCGAGCCTCGAGTGGTCGAGCTGCTGACCGCTTTCGGAGAACGTCTCGGCATCGTGTTCCAGATGTCGGACGACGTCCTCGACGTCGTCTCCGACGCGTCGGACTTCGGCAAGGAACCGGGTGCCGACCTGCGGGAAGGCAAGATCACACTGCCCATGCTCTTCGTGCTGTCCGAGCCGCCGAACGGCGACGAGCGGCTGCGCGATCTGCTGGGCTCTCCGCTCACCGACCCGGGCGAGGTCGCCGAGGCGGTCTTGCTGTTGCGCGAGCATCCGGCGATGGAGCGGGCGCGCGACCATCTCGCACAGCTTGCGCGGGAGACGCGGGCGCTGTTGGACGACGTCGGTTCCTCTCCTGCCGTGGAGGCGCTGCGGGGTCTGGTCGACGAGGTCGTCGAGCGCAACCAGTAGCCGACCGGGCGAGGGCCTGCCCTGTCGAGGAGGGCACGTGGGTCCGGCCCGGTCTACCCCTCCAGTGCGGCCACGGCGTGGCCCACTCCGGTCTCGCTCCGGACCGTGTCGGCCAGGGCCGCTGCGGCGCGACGCCGCTGCTGTGCGTGCTCGCCGTCGACGACGTGGCGCACCGACCGGGCCAGCCGGCGTGGCTGCAGACCGGTGCGGCGCAACGGGGCCGCGGCCACGCCGAGGGCGTGGACACGGCGTGCCCAGTAGGGCTGGTCACCCATATGCGCGACCACCACCTGGGGCACTCCCGAGCGGATGGCTGACCCGGTCGTCCCGGCTCCGCCGTGGTGGACGACGGCGTCGCAGTGGCTGAAGAGCCACGCATGGGACAGGCCCTCGGCCACGGTCACGTGCTCGTGCGGAAGCAGGTAGTTCGCCATGCCCGACCATCCCGGCCCGATCACGGCGTGGACACCGGCCCGGTCCGCGGCGCTCAGCAGCAGGTCGAGAGTGCCGCGGGGGTCGGTGGTCGTCATGCTCCCGAAGCCGAAGTAGACCACCGGGCGCCCGGCCGCCCGGGCGCCGGCGAAACGCTCCTGGATGTCGTCGTGCGCCTCGCTCCACGACGGCCACCCGTACGGCGGCCAGTATCCGGTGACGTGCAGCGTCGGCTGGTCACCCGCCGGTGGCACGACACGGGGGCTGGCTCCGAGCAGCACGGGAACGCTCGTGAGCTGTCGGTGCAGCCACCCCGGGCTGCTGCGGCGGTGGCCCAGCCGCGCCCGCACCTCGTCCCCGGGCACGCGCAGCAGCCGGTAGGAAGCCGTGAGGACCGCTTGCCCGGCCCAGGCGTTCGCCGCCAGAGTGCGGTCCGGACGCAGGGCCGTGGGCGTGCTGGGGCCGTGCCGGCTCGGGAGCACGGGCGTGAGCAGGGCCACGGCGTGACGTTGCCCCCGGGCCGCGGCCAGGCTGGCGCAGGCGTCGGCGGTGAGGATCCCGCTGACGACCAGGTCGGCCTCTCGGGTCTGGTCCCACAGTCCGTCCACGAGTGGGCCGGCGAAGACGCGCAGAACGCGTTGGAGCGCGCGACCTTCGCCCACGATGGTGCGGTGTCCGCCGAGCCAAGCCCGGCCCACGGGCGACTCAGCCGCCTGGCGCACCGAGATCTCGAACGCGGCGTGGCGCAGGCCAGCATCGGTCACCGTGCCGCCGAAGTCGCGGCTGGCCAGCACGGTGACATCGTCGCCGGCGTCGGCCAGACCGCGGCCCAGGCTCACGAGAGGCGTGACGTCTCCGCGCGATCCCCACGCCACCAGGGTTACTCGCCGGCCCATGCCGCGAGCCTACGGTGCCGGGGCAGCCGTGGTCCTGGTCCGGCGGCGGCTCCGTCTCGCGGTGACGAGCGAGTCCGTCGACAGCACCACCAGCGCCGTCCACACCAGAGCGAAGCCGACCCACCGTGAGCTGGGCATGGACTCACCGAGCAGGAGCACCGCGCAGAGCAGCTGCAGGACCGGGGTGAGGAACTGGAGCAACCCGACCGTGCTCAGCGGGATCCGCCGCGCGGCGGCGGCGAACCAGAGCAAGGGCACCGTGGTGGCCACGCCGGCTCCGAGGAGCAACAGGGTATGGGCCCAGCCCTCAGTGGTGAACGTGTCCTGCCCCGTGAGGATGAGGTACGACAGCACCCCGAGCGCCAGCGGCGAGACGACCATGGTCTCGGCCGTGAGCGACTGGATGGCGGACAGCGAGACGCCCAGGTGCTTCTTCACCAAGCCGTAGCTGGCGAAGGAGAACGCCAAGGCGAGCGAGAGCCACGGCGGCGCCCCGTAGTCGAAGCTCAGGTAGGCGGCAGCGACAGCCCCGAGCGCCACCGCGACCCACTGGGCTGGGCGCAGGTGCTCCCGGAGCACGAGCACTCCGAGAGCCACCGTGACCAACGGGTTGAGGAAGTATCCCAGTGCTGCCTCGGTGACGTGCCCGGTGAGCACCGCCACGATGTAGAGGGTCCAGTTGGCGGCGATCAGTGCCCCGGCGAGGCCGACCACGAGCAGGGTGCGCCGCGAGGCGAGGGTGCGTCGCAGCAGGCGCAGCTGGCCGAGCACCATGACGACGAGCAGGCACAGCAGGAACGCCCACAGGACTCGATGCACCAGCACCTCCAAGGCACCGGCGGGACGCAGTGCCGAGAAGTACAGGGGGAACAGGCCCCAGGCACCGTAGGCCGCGAGGCCGTACGCCGTGCCGCTGGCTCGATGCCCGACGCCCAGATCTGCCGTCGAGGACGTGGAGGAGTCGGGGGAGGCTCCGGTGGTGGAGGAGGCGGGGGGAAGAGCCTCGCTCACCCGGTGACGGTCCAGGTGTCCTTGCCGCGCAGCAAGGAGTGCAGCTCTTCGTCGCTGGTCGCTCCCGGCGACGACGCGCGTGCGCCTTCGACCTGCGCCCGGACCTGGTCGTCGTAGGTAGCCCGCTCGACCTGCCGGAAGATGCCCATCGGCACGTGGGTCATGGCGCGGTCGTCCAACCGGGAGAGGGCGAAGGCCTGGGTCGGGTCCTCCGCCGCGGCGTCGTGGGTCACCACGTCGGCGGGGTCGGCGTCACTCTCCGGCACCACTGTCAGCGCGGAGCCGTCGCGTACCACCACATGGTCCTCCCCGACTCGCACCGGTGCCCCGTCGCTGAGATAGGCGATGCGGGCCCGTCCCTCAGAGCGGTCCTTGATCAGCTGGAACGCCCCGTCGTTGTAGATCGGGCAGTTCTGGTAGATCTCGACCAGGGAGGTGCCGCGGTGGGCCGCAGCGGCGCTGAGCACTTCGGTCAGGTGAGCGCGGTCGGAGTCGAGGGTGCGAGCCACGAACGTTCCCCCCGCCCCGAGGGCCAGAGAGATCGGGTTGAACGGGTGGTCGACCGACCCGACGGGGGTGGACTTGGTCACCGTACCCACATCCGAGGTGGGCGAGTACTGGCCCTTGGTCAGGCCGTAGATCTTGTTGTTGAACAGCAGGATCGTGAGGTTGACGTTGCGGCGCAGCGCGTGGATGAGGTGGTTCCCACCGATGCTCAACGCGTCCCCGTCGCCGGTGACGACCCAGACCGACAGGTCCCCCCGGGAGGTCGCCAAGCCGGTCGCGATGGCCGGGGCCCGCCCGTGGATGGAGTGCATGCCGTAGGTGTCGAGGTAGTAGGGGAACCGGGAGGAGCACCCGATGCCCGAGACGAAGACGATGTTCTCGCGGCGCAGGCCGAGGCCGGGCAGGAAGGACTGGACGGCGGCCAGCACCGCGTAGTCACCGCAGCCGGGACACCAGCGCACCTCCTGGTCGGAGGTGAAGTCCTTCTTGGTGGCCGGTGGCTGCTCGGAGCCGACGCGGGGAACCCCGTGGGTGCCTTCGCCCGGCATTCCGAGGTCCACGAGCTGCTCAGTCATGACGACCTCTCCGGTAGTGACATCGCGTGGTGGTGCAGGACCTCGGCCAGGTCGGTCGCGGCGAACGGCAGACCTCGGACCGCGGTGTGGGACTGCACGTCGACCAGGTAGCGGCCACGCAGCAGCAACGCCAGCTGGCCCAGGTTCATCTCGGGCACGATCACCCGCTCGTAGCGACGCAGCACCTCGCCGAGGTTGCCTGGGAAGGGGTTGAGGTGCCGCAGATGGGCGCGCGCGATCTCGCTGCCCGCTCCGCGGGCCAAGCGCGTGGCGGCACGGATCGGACCGTAGGTCGAACCCCAGCCCAGCACGAGCACGCGAGCGCGCCCGCTGGGGTCGTCGACCACCACGTCCGCGATGGTGTCGGCGATCCTGTCGACCTTCTGCGCGCGCAGACGGACCATCCGGTCGTGGTTGTCCGGGTCATAGGAGATGTGTCCGGTCACATCGGCCTTCTCGATCCCTCCCACGCGGTGCTCCAGCCCGGCGGTGCCGGGGATCGCCCACGGGCGGGCGAGAGTCCGGGGGTCGCGGAGGAAGGGATGGAACACCGGCTCGCCGGAGGGGTCGCTGGCGTTGTGCTCGACGGCGAACTCCACGTCCAGCGACGGAAGGTCGGCGACCTCCGGCACGGCCCAGGGCTCGGAGCCGTTGGCCAGGTACCCGTCGGACAGCAACATCACCGGCGTGCGGTAGGTGGTGGCGATGCGCACCGCCTCCAGTGCCGCGTCGAAACAGTCGCTCGGCGACTGGGCGGCCACCACCGCGACGGGTGACTCACCGTTGCGGCCGTACAGCGCCTGGAGCAGGTCGGCCTGCTCGGTCTTGGTGGGAAGCCCGGTCGAGGGGCCGCCGCGCTGGATGTCGATGACGATGAGCGGCAGCTCGGTGGCCACCGCCAGCCCGATCGTCTCGGCCTTCAACGCCAGCCCCGGCCCGGAGGTCGTCGTCACCCCGAGCGCCCCGCCGTAGGCCGCGCCCAGCGCCATCCCGACGGCGCCGATCTCGTCCTCGGCCTGCAAGGTGGTGATGTCGAACCGCTTGAGGCCGGACAGCGCGTGCAGCACGTCGGAGGCGGGGGTGATCGGGTAGGAGCCGAGCACCATGGGCAGCCCGGTGCGATGGGCGGCGCTGGCCAGACCCAGCGCCATGGCCTGGTTGCCGGTCACCGTGCGGTAGGTCCCCGGCGCCATCGGGGCCGGAGCGACCTCGAAGCGCACCGCGAAGTCCTCGGTCGTCTCACCGTAGGCGTGCCCGGCCCGCAACGCGGTGAGGTTCGCCTCGAGCACCTCCGGCTTGGCGGCGAACTTGGCGCGCAGGAAGGCCTCGGTGCCCTCCAAGGGCCGGGAGTACAACCACGAGAGCAGCCCGAGCGCCAGCATGTTCTTGGCGCGCTCCTTCTCCTTGCGGCTCAGCGTGAAGTCCTCCAGTGCACGGATCGTCATGCCGGTCAGCGCCAGGGGGTGCACGTGCCAGGACTCCAGGCTGTCGTCCGTGAGTGGGTCCACCGCGTAGCCGACCTTGGCCAGGTTGCGCTTGGTGAACTCGTCCGTGTTGGCGATCACGGTGGCCCCCCGGGGGACGTCGCCGATGTTGGCCTTCAACGCGGCGGGGTTCATCGCGACCAGGACGTCGGGCGCGTCGCCGGGGGTCAGCACGTCGTGGTCGGCGAAGTTGAGCTGGAAGCTGGAGACCCCCGGCAACGTGCCCTGCGGCGCCCGGATCTCGGCCGGGAAGTTCGGCAGCGTCGAGATGTCGTTGCCCAGCGAAGCGGTCTCGGAGGTGAAGCGGTCACCGGTCAGCTGCATTCCGTCCCCGGAGTCACCCGCGAATCGGATGACGACACGGTCCAGCCGGCGGGTTTGCTTGGTGCTCATACTGAGGACAATGTTACGGGAGCGTAAGTTAATCCTTGAATCCGAGCAGGATGTCGGGCCACCGGGCCCGATGCTTGAGACTGGGCGCATGCGTCTGTGCTTCGTCTGTCTCGGGAACATCTGTCGGTCACCAGCGGCTGAGGCGCTCACCCAGCATCTGCTGGACGAGCGCGGCGAGGACGACCGGCCGGGCGACCTCGCCGGTTTGCAGGTGAGCTCGGCCGGCACCGGCCCGTGGCATGTCGGCGAGGAGCCGCACCCGCACATGCTGACCGAGGCGAGACGGCGCGGCATACCGGTCGATCATCGGGGCTACCAGTTCTCGACGCAGGACTTCGCCGACGTCGACCTCATCGTCGCCATGGACGCGGGCAACGTCGATGACCTCGCTGGTCTGGCCCCGGACGAGAGCGCCCGGGTCAAGATCGTCCGGCTGGGCTCCTTCGCGCCGGGCGACGACGGTCACCGTTGGGCAGGCGAGGAAGGCGACGACGTGCCGGACCCCTACGGCCAGCCACCCCGGGCCTTCGCCGAGATGTTCGACCAGCTGGAGCCGGCCTGCCGGGGCCTGCTGGACTGGCTGGGTAGTGGACGAGCGCGGTGAACACGCGGGACGTCGACCCGCCTCGGGAGGTGCTGGACGCCTGCTCGGTCACTTCGTGGCGACCGGTCGGCGGGGGGTCGATCGCTCATTCCTACCGGGCGCAGACAGCGGACGGGCCGATCTTCGTCAAGACTCTCGCCGACCCCGCGCCGCAGTTCTTCGAGCGTGAGGCGGCCGGGCTGCGTGCCCTCGCGGTGCCCGGGGGCCCTGATGTGCCGGAGGTGGTCTACGAGCACCCGCGGGCCCTGGTGCTGCGCTGGATCGAACCCGGCGGGGGTGGTGGCCCGGCGCAGGAGGAGGAGTTCGGTCGCCGTCTCGCGGCGCTGCACGCTCGGACCGCTCCCCACTTCGGGGCGGTGGACGGCTCGTCCCGGGGCTATCTGGGATCGGTGCCGCTCGATCTCACCCCGCGTCCGACCTGGGCGTCCTGCTACCTCGAGCACCGCGTCTACCCCCTGGCTCGACAGGCGCACGCGCGCGGTCTGCTCGATGCCTCCGAGCTGGAACGGGTCGAGCGGATGAGTGCGGATCCGCAGGCGTGCGGGCCGCCCGAGCCGCCGGCCCTGGTGCACGGCGACCTCTGGCCGGGCAACCGCGTGGTGGACACAGCGGGACGGGGGTGGCTCATCGACCCCAGCGCGCAGTACGGGCACCGCGAGCTCGACCTGGCCGTCATGCGGATGTTCGGTGGTTTCAGCGGGCGCGTGTTCGCGGCCTACGAGGAGGTCTTCCCGCTGACTCACGGCGCCGCGGCCCGGGTGCCTGTGCACCAGCTCGCCATGCTGCTGGTGCACGTGCTGCTCTTCGGCCGGGGGTACCTGCCCAAGGTGACCCAGGCCCTGCGTCCCTGGGCCTGAGCCACCCCGGCCGGTCCGCCCATGGGCCGGGCCGGCTCTCGCTCGGCCCGGGCCTCGATGAGGGTCTGAGCCACGGCGTCGGCATGCTCCCGGGCCACCGTGCCCTGTCGACGCGGTCGGAGTCCGGCCACGGTGCCCTGGCCCGCGCGCCGGGCAGTGTGCCGGCTTCGTGCCTGCACCGGAACCTGGGTCACACTGGTGGCCGTGCCCTCGCGTTTCGACCTGCCTGCGGAGCTGACCGACGGGCTGGACGTGCAGAGCCTGCGTCCGGTCCACGGCGGCCTCATCGCCCAGGTCTACCGGGCGCAGACGCCTACTGGCCCGGTGTGCATCAAGACGATGCGGCAGCAGGCGGAAGGCCTGTTCAGCCAGGAGGCACAGGGACTTCGCGCCTTGGCGCGGACCGGCACCGTGCCGGTTCCCACGGTTCTGCGTCACCGTCGGACCGGGCTGGTGCTGCAATGGGTCGAACCGGCGCCCCTCGGCGTCACGTGCTCGGCCAAGGCCGCGGAGCGCTTCGGTCGCGAGCTCGCGGCCCAGCACGCCCACCACGGCCCCCGTTTCGGCGCGATCGACGGCGCCCGGACCGGCTACCTGGGCGTGATGCAGCTGGACCTCAGTGCCACCGACAGCTGGGCCGAGAGCTTCCTGCACGCGCGCGTGGTGCCCCTGGTCCATCGCGCGGTCCGCGAGGAGCGGATGGACCCCGGTGTCCTGTCCCGGGTGGATGCGCTGTTGCGACGGGCCGAAGAGGTGTGTGGGCCTCCTGAGGAGCCCGCTACCGTCCATGGGGACCTGTGGCACGGGAACGTCCTGCTGGCCGAGGACGGCAGACAGTGGATGGTGGACCCCAGCGTCCAGTACGGGCACCGGGAGCTGGACCTGGCCTTCATGCGCCTGTTCGGCGGCTTCGACGACCGCGTCTTCTCCGCCTACCAGGAGGTCTCTCCGTTGGCCGAGGCGTGGCAGGAGCGGGTTTCGTTGCACCAGCTACTTCCGCTGTTGGTCAACGCCCTGGTCTTCGGGCACTCGTGCCAGGCCTCCGTCTCGGCCCGGCTCTCCCGGCTGGGGGTGTGAGCGGGCCGACCGCGTGGAGTCAGTCCGGCCGGTCCAGCAGCGCCTGAGCCAGCGCCGCGTCGGTCACCAGGCTCGTGATGAGCCCTCCGCGGGCGGCCGCAGCCACGGCCGCAGCTCGCGGACGTCCAGCCGTCAAGGCGATCACGTGGGGCACGGCGTGCAGGTGCTCATAGGAGATGGTGATCATGCGCTCGGAAAGGTCGGTGTGCACCGGCGCGCCCTCGGCGTCGTAGAACACCCCTGCCGCCTCCCCGATGGCGCCCGACCGGGTGATGCTGCGTCGGTCGTCCTCGCCGATGAGGTCGTAGATCAACGAGTGGTGCTCGCTCCAGGCACCCACGCCGACCACCGCGTGGGTGACCGTGGTGGCGGCCGCCAGGGTCTGCGCCACGCTTGCCTGCCGCCGCAGATTCCGGGTGGTCTCGGTGTCGTCCAGGATGAACGGCGCGTGGAAGATGCGTGAGGCGCCCCCGCTGGCCCGAGCCGTGGTGCGCACCATGTCCACGGCCGTCGCGTCCATGCCCGGCATCTCGACGGCCCCGCTGAGCTGCACGACCTCGACCAGCGGGATGTCGGTGAGGGACTTGGTCATCGCCAGTGTCGACCTCGACCACGGCAGCCCGAGGACGTCGCCGGCGGTGAGGATCTCTCCCAGCAGGTCCGCGGCGACCTGACCGAGCGCGACGCGGTCCTCGACCGGGGTGGAGGGCCGCCCGGCCAGGACGGCGCAGTGCTCGAAACCGTACTGCTCCTTCACGGCGGCGGACAGGTCGAGGTCCACGGTGCCGGGGCTGATGATCTCGATGCGCACCATGCCGCACTCGCGGGCAGCCTCCAAGAGTCGGGCGACCTTGAACCGGTTCACCCCCAGGCGCTCACCGATCTCGATCTTGGAGTCGCCGTGCAGGTAGTGCCGTCGGGCCACGATCGCGGCCAGCACCGCCTCGGAGGGACCCATCGCGGGCACGGCGTCCACCTCCGGTCGTCGGGTGACTACGGCGGATGCCGTAGCCACAGCTGGGATCACAATACGGCGGGAACCATTGACAGCGACCCTTCGACCGCAGTTTACTCGACAGTGCGCAAAGGTGCTCATATGAGCGTGCGCCCTGTTTCGACTCATCTACAAGGAAGTAGACCGATGCGACGACGCCGTCCCCTCATCGTGGCTATGGCCCTCACCACCGGCGTAACCTTGGCCGGCTGTTCCGGTGCGGGAGGAGGTGGAGGCGGCTCCTCCGACGGCGGGGACGGGGGTGGCACCGTGCGGGTGCTGCAGGTGAACAACCCGCAGATGGTCGACCTGGAGAAGCTGACCCCGGAGTTCTTCACCGAGGAGACCGGCATCAAGGTCGAGTTCACCACGCTGCCCGAGAACGACGTCCGCGACCAGATCAGCCAGGAGTTCTCGTCCCAGGCCGGCCAGTACGACGTGGCCTCGCTGAGCAACTTCGAGATCCCCATCTACGCCGAGCGTGGCTGGGTGGCCAACATGGACGACTACATCGACGAGGACAGCGAGTTCAACCAGGACGACATCCTGGGCCCCATGCAGGAGTCCCTGTCCTACGACGGGTCGGTCTACGGCCAGCCGTTCTACGGTGAGTCCTCCTTCACGATGTACCGCCAGGACATCTTCGACAACGAGGGCTTGGAGATGCCGGACGAGCCCACCTGGGACGAGGTCGCCGACCTGGCCGAGCAGCTCGACGGCGCCGAGCAGGGGATGTCGGGCATCTGCCTGCGGGGCCTGCCCGGCTGGGGCCAGGTCCTGGCTCCGATGACCACCGTGGTCAACACCTTCGGAGGGACCTACTTCACCGAGGACTGGGAAGCGAAGGTGGACGCGCCGGAGTTCAGCGAGGCGGTCACCTTCTACACCGACCTCGTGCGTGACTACGGCCAGTCCGGTGCCGCCCAGTCCGGGTTCACGGAGTGCCTCAACAACGTGACCCAGGGCAACTCGGCGATGTGGGTCGACGCCACCTCCGCCGCCGGGTCGCTGGAGGCCGGGGACTCTCCGGTCGCGGGCAAGATGGGCTACGCGGCCTCGCCGGTGAAGGAGACGGACTCCTCGGGCTGGCTGTACACCTGGGCCTGGGGCATCGAGGAGGCCAGCAGCAACAAGGACGCCGCCTGGGAGTTCATCTCCTGGGCCTCCAGCGCGGAGTACGAGGAGCTCGTCGGTCAGGAGGTCGGCTGGGCGCAGGTCCCCGCCGGCAAGCGTTCTTCGCTGTACGAGAACCAGGACTACCTGGACGTCGCAGGCGCCTTCGCCGAGCCGCAGCGCGCGGCCATCGAGGCGGCCGACCCCAACGACCCCGGGGTGCAGCCCCGGCCGGCTCCCGGGATCCAGTTCGTCGGGATCCCCGAGTTCCCGGACATGGGAACCCAGATCAGTGAGGACATCAGCTCGGTGATCGCCGGTCAGATGAGCGTCGACAAGGCCCTGACCAACGGGCAGCGGCGCGCTGAGAACGTGGCCGAGAGCTACCGGGAGTAGCAGGCGTGTCTTCGACAACCACGGCGACCGAGGTGGAGGACGACACCACGTCGTCCTCCACCCGGTCCTCCACGTTGAGCCGGTCCGCCCGTTGGGCCCGTCGGGCGCCGCTGCTTCCGGCGCTGATCTTCGTCATCATCCTCACGCAGGTCCCGATGATCGTCACCCTGATCATCTCCTTCACCAACTGGGTGGCGTTCCGTCCCGATGACCGTGGGTTCGCCGGGCTGGACAACTACCGCGCGGTCTTCGGAGACCCCGAGGCGCGCAGTGCCGTCTTCGTCACCATCATCCTGACCGTCACCGTGGTCCTGGCTTCCCTGCTGATCGGGCTCGGGATCGCGTTGCTGCTGGACCGCCAGTTCTTCGGCCGGGGGATCGTGCGCACCATGATGATCACGCCCTTCCTCATCGTGCCGGTCGCTGCGGCGCTGGTCTGGAAGCACGCCCTGTACAACCCGAGCTACGGGTTGTTCAACGGGATCCTGCGACTGCTGTTCGGTGAGAACGCCCCGACCAGGGACTGGATCAGCTCCAACGCGCTGATCGCTATCGAGGTCTCGCTGATCTGGCAGTGGACGCCGTTCATGATGCTGATCCTGCTGGCCGGGCTGCAGTCCCGGCCCATGGACGTCGTGGAGGCGGCGAGGATCGACGGCGCCAACGCGTGGCAGATCTTCTTCCACATGACGCTGCCCCACCTGCGGCCCTACATCGAGCTGGCCGGGCTGCTCGGCGCGATCTACGTGGTGCAGAACTTCGACCACGTGTTCACGCTCACGGCGGGTGCGCTGGGCACGGCCAACCTTCCGTACCACATCTACCAGACCCTGCTCAGCGCCCAGGACTACGGCGAGGCGTCCGCGGCCGGTGTGGTGACCGTCTTCGGCACCATCATCATCGCGATGTTCGCGCTGAAGACCGCGTTCAGCCTGTTCCAGGAGGAGAGCCGATGAGTAGTACCGAGCAAGAGGACCTCACGGCGGGCGAGCAGAAGAAGCAGGAGGAGCGCGTCGAAGAGGTGCAGCAGATGAACCGCAAACCGCGGTCCACCTCCACCATCGTTTTCGGCCTGCTCGCCTGGCTGATCGGGCTGACCTTCGTCGCGCCGGTGCTCTGGATGGTGCTCACGTCGTTTCATGCCGAGACCGACGCCGCGACCAGGACGCCGAACTTCTTCGCGCCCCTGGTCCTCGACGGCTACCGCAGCTTCTGGAACGCCGGCCCGCTGCCGCCGCTGATCAACTCCGCCACGGCCAGCCTGGTCTCCACCGCGCTGGTCATCCTGCTCGCCTTTCCGGCGGCGTACGCCCTGTCGATCAAGCGCATCGACAAGTGGACGGACGTGATGTTCTTCTTCCTGTCCACCAAGATGCTGCCGATCGTCGCCGCGATCCTGCCGCTGTACCTGATCGCGCTCGAGCTGAACCTGCTGGACAACATCTTCACGCTGGTGTTCCTCTATACCGCCATGAACCTGCCCATCGCGATCTGGATGCTGCAGTCCTTCCTGGCCGAGGTCCCGGTCGAGATGCTGGAGGCGGCTCAGGTGGACGGGGCCGGGCTGATCCGCACTCTGGTGTCGGTGATCGCCCCGGTCGTCATGCCCGGCATCGCCGCGGCCGCGCTGATCTGCTTCATCTTCAGCTGGAACGAGCTGCTGATCGCGCGGGTGCTGACCTCTACCGTAGCCGGAACCGCCCCGGTGTTCCTCACCGGCTTCGTGACCAGCCAGGGGCTGTTCCTGGCCCAGGTGTGCGCCGCGTCGGTGGTCATCTCGCTGCCGGTGCTCGTGGCCGGCTTCGCGGCGCAGGACAAGCTGGTGCAGGGCCTGTCGATGGGAGCGGTCAAGTGACCCGGTTGAGCCAGTCCACCCTGGATGACCTCGACGAGTCGGTGGGGATTCCCGGCTACGACCGCACGCAGGTGACCCGCGGCATCGTCCACTTCGGGGTCGGCGGCTTCCACCGTGCGCACGAAGCGATGTACACCGACCTGGTCCTGGCCGAGGGCGGGGACCTGTCGTGGGGCATCTGCGGCGTCGGGGTGCTCGAGCACGACCGGCGGATCGTCGAGACGCTCAACGATCAGGACGGTCTGTACACCCTGGTGCAGAAGCACCCGGACGGTCAGCTCGAGTCCCGGGTGATCGGGTCGATCATCGAGATGCTGTTCGCGCCCGACGACCCGCAAGCGGTCATCGACGCGATGGCCGACGAGCGCACCCGCATCGTCTCGCTGACCATCACCGAGGGCGGCTACCTGGTCAACCAGGTGACCGGTGAGTTCGACGAGGACGACGAGTCGATCCAGGCGGACCTGGCCGAGGGTGCGGTGCCGACCACCGCCTTCGGGTTCATCGTGGCGGGGCTCCAGGCGCGGCGTGCCGCCGGCCTCGAGCCGTTCACCGTGATGTCGTGTGACAACCTGCCCGGCAACGGCAACATCGCGCGCAAGACGATCACGGCGTTCGCCCGCCTCAAGGACCCCGAGCTCGCGGAGTGGATGAGCGAGCACGTGCCGTTCCCCAACTCGATGGTGGACCGCATCACGCCGGTGACGACGGAGGACGACATCTCCGCGCTCCGGGAGAGCATCGGGGTTGAGGACGGCTGGCCCGTCTTCTGCGAGCCGTTCACGCAATGGGTTCTGGAGGACCGCTTCGCCGCAGGTCGTCCACGGTGGGACTCCGTGGGGGTGCAGATCGTGGAAGACGTCGAGCCGTTCGAGCTGATGAAGCTGCGACTGCTCAACTCCGGCCACCAGGCCATCGGCTACCTCGGGTACCTCGCCGGGCACACCTACGCCCATGAGGTGGCTCAGGACCAGCTGTTCGCCGACTTCGTCCTGGGCTACATGGAGCACGAAGCCACCCCGACCCTGCCGCCCGTGCCGGACACGGACCTGGCGGACTACCGCCAGACCCTGGTCGACCGGTTCGCCAACCCCGAGGTCCGGGACACGTTGGCCCGCCTCTGCGCCGAGAGCAGCGACCGCATCCCCAAATGGCTCGTGCCGGTCATCCAGCAGAACCTGCACGATGACGGGGAAATCGAGCGCTCCGCGCTGGTGGTGGCGGCCTGGGCCCGGTACGCCGAGGGCAGCGACGAGCAGGGCGAGCCCATCGAGGTGGTCGACCGGCTGAAAAGCAGGGTGATGGCCGCAGCGGCCAAGCAGCGTGACGACGACCCCCTGGCGTTCCTGCGCGACGGCGACCTGTTCGGTGACCTGGTCACCAACGAACGGTTCACCGACGTCTACGCCCGCCATCTCGACTCGCTGCACACCAAGGGAGCCCGGCAGACGCTGGAGGACCTGGTCTCGGGGTGAGGCTCACCATCGGGCCGGCGCGTGCGAGATCTCGCGCACCATAGTCGGCCGCCGGGCAGCCGTGTGAGGGCGGCTGCCCGGCGGCGCACCATGGTCCCGTTCACCGGCTGAGGGCGCGGCTAGGGTGTCTGCATGGCCCCGAGCAGAGTCCGGCTTCCTTCTCGGCAGGACCGCCGATGAGCGACTACGCAGTGCTGGGCTTCGTCGTCCTGCTGGGCGTCCTGCTCGTGGTGGCGGCCGGCGTGGGACGGCGGTTGCTGGCTCCGAGCCACGTCACGGTGGCCAAGCTGACGACGTACGAGTCCGGCGTGGACCCTGTGGGCCGGGGTTGGAGCCAGGGCAGCCTGCGGTACCTGGTCTTCGCGTTCCTGTACGTCGTGTTCGCGGTCGACGCCGTCTACCTGTTCCCGTGGGCGCTGGTGATCCGCACCGACCTGGGGGTGGCCTCCCTGGTGGAGATGGGCATCTTCATCGGCGTTCTCGTCCTGGGGCTCGCCCACGCCTGGCGACGCGGTCTGCTGACATGGTGGTAGCCCGATGAGCACCGACCTGCCCATGCCTCGCGTCGGCCCGGCGGCCGACCGGGCGCCGGCGGTCGTGCGTGTGGTGCTCAACTGGGGCCGCCGGTACTCGCTGTGGGTGTTCAACTTCGGTCTTGCGTGCTGCGCCATCGAGTTCATCGCCACCTCGATGGCCCGTCACGACTTCATCCGTCTGGGGGTGATCCCGTTCGCGCCCGGACCGCGCCAGTCCGACCTCATGGTCGTCTCCGGCACGGTGACCGACAAGATGGCTCCCTCCATCCGCAGGCTGTACGACCAGATGCCCGAACCGAAGTACGTCATCTCCTTCGGCGCGTGCTCGAACTCCGGTGGGCCCTACTGGGACTCCTACAGCGTCACCAAGGGCGTCGACCAGCTCGTCCCGGTCGACGTCTACGTGCCCGGTTGTCCGCCCCGCCCCGAGGCCCTGCTCCATGGGATCGCCACGTTGCAGTCCCAGATCGCCTCTGCGCGGCCCGGTCGGGCGCGCGACCCCCGGGCCGGCGCCACCGCCGCGACCCTGTCGCGGGGCACCGTGACGCCCCCGGGCGACGGGCCCGGGAAATGATCGAGCTCGCTCCCGGAGCGCAGAGCCTCACTGTGGCCCCGACGCAGTGGCTGAGCCAGGCCCGCGCTTGCGCGCAAGCGGGCTTCGCCTTCTTCGACTGGCTCTCCGCGGTGGACCACACCGGGGCCCGCGGGGACGGCACCACCGCTGACGTCGAGGACGGGGACGAGGAGGGTCGCGAGCCGGGGTTCCTGTTGGTGGCACACCTGATGGCCGTGGGGCCGCAGGCCCCCCGACCCCTCGCCCGGGTGCTGCTGCGCACCCTGGTACCGGACGGGACGGCGGTCGACAGCCTGACCCCGGTGTTCGCCGGCGCCGCGTGGCACGAGCGCGAGACGCACGAGATGTTCGCCGTCCCGTTCACCGGCTTCGACGACGGGACGGGCGCGGGTCTGCGCCCGTTGCTCCTGCCGCCAGGCTTCGAGGGCGCTCCGCTGCGCAAGTCCTTCGTGCTCGCCGCGCGGGCGTCCAAGGCCTGGCCCGGCGCCAAGGAGCCGGGCGAGTCGAGCGAGGGTGGCCCCGCCCCGGCTCGTCGGGGTGGCCGCCGGCGCAGGCTCTTGCCTCCCGGCGTCCCCGACCCCTCATGGGGCCCACGCCCGGCGACCGAAGGACCCTAGGCCACGCCGCCTCGAGACCTGTCAGCGATGCTCGTGGGGCTGGAGTCGACGCGCCCCGGGGCAGGGCGCACCCCGCGGGAGGGTGTGAGTTCACCGGATCAACCCGTGCTCTCGGTAGGCTGACCGACGATGCTCGCCGACCTCCCCTTCGCCGTTGAGGCAGCCCTCAAGGCTGTGGTGGTCCTGGGTGCGTTCCTGACGCTGCCGCTGCTCATCGGCCAGACCGAGCACAAGGTCATGGCCCACATGCAGGGTCGGCTGGGGCCGATGGAGGCCGGCTTCCACGGGGTGGGCCAGCTGGTCGCGGACGGGATCAAGTTCGCCCAGAAGGAGGACATCACTCCAGCGGCCGCGGACCGCCACGTCTTCCGGCTGGCGCCGGCCGTGGCCCTCGTGCCCTATCTGGTGGCGATGGCGCTGGTGCCGCTGTCCGCGACCTGGGTCGCCGCCGACGTACCTGCTTCCTTGCTCGTGGTGCTGGCGGTCACCTCGGTCGGGGTCCTGGGGACCCTGATGGCCGGTCTCGGCAGCGGCAACAAGTACTCCCAGCTCGGCGGGATGCGGGCGGGAGCCCAGCTGGTGAGCTACGAGCTCCCCCTGGTGCTGGCGGCAGCGTCGGTGGCGCTCGCGGCCGGCACGCTGTCGTTGGTGGGGGTCATCGAAGCGTGGAGCCCGCTGTGGCTCCTCTGGCAGCTGCCGGCGGCCTTCGTCTTCCTGGCCAGCGCGGTCGCCGAGCTGCAGCGCACCCCCTTCGACGCGCCGATCGCGGACGCTGAGATCGTCTTCGGGCCCTTCACCGAGTACTCCGGGCTGCGATTCGCGTTGTTCCTTCTGGCCGAGTACGCGGGGATCGTGGTCTTCTCGGTGCTCTTCGCCGTGCTCTTCCTCGGCGGTCCGGCCGGCCCGTGGTCGCAGACGATGGGCCCGGTGTGGACGCTGGCGAAGGGCTTCGCGGTCGCCGTGGTGGTGCTGTGGCTGCGTATCGCCTGGCCGCGAGTGCGCGAGGACCAGCTGCAGCGCTTCGCCTGGACGGTGCTGCTCCCGGTGGCGCTGGGCCAGCTCGCGTTGACCGGCGTCGGGGTGGTGGTCTGGGCATGAAGGGGATGCTGAGGGGGCTGGCCACCACCGCGCGAACGCTGGCCTCGCGGGGGCATACCCGGCAGTACCCCCACGTCGAGCCGGACCTGCCGGACCGCTCGCGCGGTGTCATCGCCCTGCTGGCCGAGAACTGCACGTCCTGCATGCTGTGTGCCCGGGAGTGTCCGGACTGGTGCATCTACATCGACAGCCACAAGGAGACCACCGAGCCCGGCCCCGAGGGTGGCCGGGCGAAGACGCACAACGTGCTCGACCGCTTCGACATCGACTTCTCGCTGTGCATGTACTGCGGGATCTGTATCGAGGTATGTCCGTTCGACGCCTTGTTCTGGGCGCCCGACTTCGCCTACGCCGAGGGGGACATCCGAAACCTGCTGCACGACAAGGACCGTCTCGGGGGCTGGATGGAGCACGTCCCGCTCGCCGAGCTCCCAGCGGAAGTGGCCGCGGCGCGCCGGCCTCCGGGCTCGCCCGAGGAGGAGGCGTGACGCTGCGCGACGGAGTGTTCCTGGGCATCGGCCTGCTGACGAGCCTCGCCGCCGTCCTGTCGGTCACCTCGAGCCGCGTGCTGCACGCGGCGCTGTGGTTGGTCGTGACCCTGGGGGGCGTGGCGGGCTGCTACCTGGCACTCGGTGCCGAGCTCGTCGCCCTGGTGCAGCTGCTCGTCTACGTGGGGGGCGTGGTGGTGGTGCTGTTGTTCGCGCTCATGCTCACCCGGGCGCAGGGTCCTGAGGTCGTGCCCGTCGACGTCTCCCGGGCCCGCCGGGTGCTCGCCGCGTGGGTCTCGGCGGGGCTGACCGTGGTGCTGGGCTGGGCCATGGTCGCGCTCGTGGGCTGGGAGAGTCGTGGCCTCGCCGGGCCGGGGAACGCCGACATCGGTGCCCAGATCTTCGACACCTGGGTCTGGCCGTTCGAGCTCCTGTCGCTGCTGCTGCTGTTGGCGTTGGTCGCGGCCATCGCCGTGGCCCGGGGAGCAGGCGTCACCGAGGACACGCAGACCCGCACCGGCGGTGCGCACCGCGGCTCCCGCGAGGCGGGGGCGGGATGAGCCCGGCGCTGCCGATCCTGTTGGCCGCCGTCCTCGTGGGTGCCGGCACCTACGGCGTGCTGGCCCGTCGCCACGCCGTGCTCATGGTCATCGGCGTCGAGCTCATCCTGGCCGGTGCGGGGATGGTCCTGATCGCCGCGGGCACCTTCGAGCCGGACGACTACGCCTCGGGGGCGGTGCTGACCATGTTCGTGATCACCATCGCGGCGGCCGAAGTGGTGCTCGCGCTGGCCGTCTTCGTCGCCCTCTACCGCGCGCGTGGACATGTCGACCTGCAGCCGGATGAGGCCAGCGAGTGAACTGGCTGCCCTGGCCCGACGTCACCCTGCCCCACCTGCCGACGTTCACCCTCCCGCTTCCCGACCTCCCCGTGCCGCCGGGCGCCCCGGCCCAGTGGTCGCTGCTGGTTCCGCTGCTCACGGCGGTGCTCTGCCTGGCCGCGCCGGTCCGATGGGCCCGCGCGGTGGCCTGGCTGGTCATCGCGGCCGGCGCGGTCGGCGTCCTGGTCGGCGGCTGGCAGCTGGCCACGGTGGAC
>NZ_DATFMA010000056.1:0-11906 GCF_035267225.1 Ornithinimicrobium sp. | reverse complement strand
CCCGTGGCTGTCCCGCGCCGAGGTGGGCGACCTGGTCGTGGTGGTCACCGAGGGGGCCCGCCCGGCGCACGCACCGATCCTCGACGCGGTCGCCGACGGCACACTCGCGCCCCGCCGGGCCGCGCGGCTGCTGCGCTGCCTACGCCAGGTGCGCCCCGTCACCGACCCCGACACCTACGACGAGCACATCACACTGCTGCTGCCCGTCGCCGCCGACGTGGGCTACACCGACACCGACCTCAAGCGGGCCACCGACCACCTCACCGAGGTCGCCCTGTCGGACTTCGAGCACGAGGAGAAGACACGAGCGCAACGTGACCTGCGCGGCGTGCACGAGTCCTCCCTGGCCGACGGGACCCTCACCCGGTTCATCCTCACCACCGACCCCGAAGGCGCCGCCACCCTGCGCGCCGCGCTCACCTCACCACTGGCCGCGCCCGCACCGGATGAGGACGGGCCCGACCCCCGCTCGGCCACCCAACGCCGCTACGACGCCCTGATGACCGTCATCACCCGGGGCGTGTCCTCACCCGAAGGCACGCCGACCACCTCCAAGGCCCGCCTCCTCGTCACCATGAGCTACGACGTACTCGCCCAGCGGCTCACCGGCACCGGGATGACCCAGACCGGCGAGGTCCTGTCCCCCGCCACGGTCAGGCGCCTGGCCTGCACCGCCGAGATCATCCCCGCCGTCCTCGGCACCGAGGGCGAGATCCTCGACCTCGGACGGGCCGCCCGCCTCGCCAGCCCCGCACAGCACCTGCTGCTGTGGCGGCGCGACCGGCACTGCACCTACCCCGGATGCACCGTCCCACCCCACTGGTGCGACGCCCACCACCTCCAATGGTTCTCCCGCGGCGGACACACCGACCCCGACAACCTCGCCCTACTCTGCCGGCGACACCACACCCTCGTCCACCAACAAGACCTCACCGCCACCATCGGGCCCGACCACGTCGTGCACTGGCAACGACCATGACCCCGCCCAACCGCCGGCCCACCTGGGCCGGCCACGACCCCTGCTCTCAGTGCGTGACGCGACCTGTGCTGAGCGGCCACGTATCGTAGGGGCCGTGCGTATGCCAGAACAAGGGTTCCACCCCGACCAGCTCCGCGACTCATGGGGCACCTATTCCGGCGGCGACGTCGACTGGCGCGGAGGTCGCAGCTGGTCGCTGGTCTACGACTCGCCGGCGTGGCACGCAGAGCTGGTCGACGACGCGGCGGCCCGCTTCGCCCACGAGAACGGCCTCTCGCACTCCGCCTTCCCGAGCGCGGCCCGGTTCGAGTCCGAGACCATCAGCATGGTCTCCTCTGTGGTGGCGCCGGATACCCGGACCTACGGAGTCTTCACCTCCGGCGGCACAGAATCGTTGATGGTCGCGGTCAAGGCCTACCGGGACAGCACTGGCCGCCGCGAGATGGTGCTGCCGAACACTGCCCATCCCGGGTACTGGAAGGCGGCTGCCTACCTTGGTCTCACGGTCCGGCACATCAAGGTGGGAAGCGATGGTCTGCCCAACGTGACCGAGCTCGTGGACGCTATCGGTCCCGAGACCGCCATGGTCGGGCTCTCCGCCCCGTGCTTCCCCTTCGGCGTCGTCGACCCGATCGAGGAGGTGGCCGCCGCTGCGCAGGAGCGCGGAGTCGGTCTGCATGTCGACGCCGCCATGGGCGGACTCTTCCTTCCCTTCCTCCCAGGCGCCGGTGGCCCGACGATCGGGTTCGGACCGAACGTCCCCGGGGTGACGTCGGTGTCTGTCGACCTGCACAAGTACGGGTACGGCGCCAAGGGTGCGTCGGTGGTGTTGTTCGCCACTCGCGAGCTGCGGCACCACTCCTACTACGTGGCCACCGGGTGGCCCGGCGGGGCCTACGCTGCCTCGGCCGTGGTGGGCACCCGTCCGGTCGGTGCCGCCGCGGCGGCTTGGACGGCCGTGGCGGCTCTGGGTCACGAGGGTTACCAGTCGTTGGTCAACACGGTCATGGACACGGCTCGTCGCCTCCAGGAGGGGATGACGGGGGCCGGCCTGCAGCTGGTCGGTTCGCCGCCGATGGGTGTCTTCGCCGTCACCACCCCGGGCCTCGAGCTGTCCGCGGTGGCGAGCGGCCTGCAGCGACGAGGCTGGTGGATCGACACTCAGGACGACCCGCCCGCGATGCACTTCGTGGTCTTTCCCCGGCACGCCGCCGTGGCTGACCGATTTGTGCACGATATCCGCGATGCTGTACAAGAGGCCGAGGATGGCGTAGCCGCCTCCGGCCCGCAAGCCTCGTACGGTGTCATGGTGCGGGGCGGAGAGCCCACCGAACAGTTGCTCAAGGAGCACTTGGACGGACGCTTCGACAACCAGGGGGCAGCGTGACCCAACTCGTCGCTCAGGTAGCAGCCTCTGCGGAGCGTGTCGGCCTCGACCTGTGCCGTGAGCGCGGACGGCGGGGGCCGCAGAGGCAGGTCGGACCTGCCTTGGAAGATCCTGCGCTGTGGACCGCCGGCACGCCACGACTCCAGGCCGTGCTGCGAGCAGCGGACTCACCGTCTCTGAGCGAGGCGGTGGCCAAGACCACCCCGGAGCGTCGCCGCTCGATGGCGGTGGCCGCCTCTCTCGCCGGCCCCATCGAGGTGGTGTTGGCCCTCGGCGCCGACGACCGTGTCGTCCCGACGTCCGGCCGGAACTCCTACCGCATGCCGCTGGCCGACGAGCACCCACGGCTGCGTGCCTCCTCGTGCACGGCGACACCTCCGGACGCCTTCGCGCTGAGTGTTGCCGAGCGGTGGCGCGAGGACCTGCTCGACCGCACGCTGGACGGTCAGCAGCCGGTGGCGGAAGAGTGGCACGCTGGGATTGCCCACCGCCTCATCGCGGCCATGGGTCTCGACGCCGAGTGGGCCGAGCGAGTGGTCCTCTCGCCCTCCGGCACCGATGTGGCCTCCCTGCTGACGACCCTCGTCCAAGGGGCACACGGGCGTGGCGTCTCGGTCATCACCGTCGGGGCTCGCGAGGCCGGGTCGGGAACCCTGCCTGCGGCGGGTCTGAGCGCGTTCCGGGACACGGCCGCCTACAGCATCGACCTGCACTGCGGGGCGCCGCTGCCCGGCACCGCCCCCGACCGTGTTCGCGTCACCGATGTCGAGCTCCGAGACGCCGCAGGGCGGGTCCGGCGCGCGAGTGATGTCGAGGCCGAGATCGAGGCCCATATCGAGTATGCCGTGGAGTGCGACGACGCAGTGCTCGTGCACGTCATGGGGGGGTCCAAGACCGGCCTCTGCTGTCCGGGGCCGGAGTGGGTCAGGGCGTGGCGGACCCGCACACCCCACGTGCGTATGGTGCTCGACGCCGCTCAGCTGCGACTGGCACGTCCCGACCTGCTCGCCTACCTGGATGCCGGCGCCTCGGTGCTGGTCACCGGGTCGAAGGCGTTGAGTGCGCCCCCCTTCTGTGGGGCTTTGCTGCTCGATGAAGCCTTGGCCGCCGATGCCGCCGACTTCGTCGCTGTCGGTGAGGGCCTGCCCTCCGGGCTGAGCCGATCGGTGTCCCGGGCCGACCTGCCGCCCTTCCTCTCCCTCCTCGGGCGGGGCCTGGAGGAAGTCAACGTCGGGCTGCACGCCCGATGGCACGTGGCCCTCACTGAGTGGGAGCGCTACCTGGCGGTGCCCGCGCCGGAGCGGCGACGCGTCGTGAACGCTTTGCTCACGGGGTGGCGCCGCGAGCTCGACCGCGTGCCGGGGGTGCATGTGTTGTCACCGTACCCGGGCGCCTGCCCCACCATCGTCTCGCTGGCGGTGGCGGACGCAGACGGCTGGATGGGCAAGCAGGGCCTGGCGGAGGCGTACGCCAGGATCGTGGAGTCGCCCGGGGTGTACATCGGCCAGCCGGTCGAGCTGGCCACCGGGGCTCCGGCTGTGTTGCGCCTGGCGGTGGGTGCGGCGACGGTGACCCGGTTGCTCGAGGACGCCGAGCGTGTGGGAAGCCTGGACCGGGCCGTCGCCGACGTCGTCGGAGTCACGGTCGACTGCTTCGCCCGTGTCGTTCCCGTCGGAGCCGTCGAGCCCACTCCCTAGCCGCAGCGGCACGCCGCCGGGCCCCGGCCGGGCCGTTCGGGTCAGCGCACGCTACTCCGGTCGCCGAGCACGCTCGGCACCGTGAGCAGCATGATCCACAGGTCGAGCCAGAACGAGTGATGGTCGATGTAATCGATGTCGAGCTCGACCCGCTGGATCACCTCGGCCGGCGTGTGCATCGGGCCCCGCGAGCCGTGGATGGCGGCCCACCCGGTCATGCCCGGCTTGATCCGGTGCCGGTGGGCGTACTCGGCGATGAGCTTCTCCGACTGGACGTCCCCGGTCATCATGCCCATGGCATGCGGCCGTGGGCCGACCAGCGACATCTCCCCGCTCAGGACGTTGAGCAGCTGCGGGAGCTCGTCGAGGCTGGTCTTGCGCAGCACCCTGCCCACCGCGGTCACGCGGTCATCGTTCGCCGTCACCTGCCGCTCAGCCTTGGCGTCGGCAGCTTCCTGCCGCATGGTCCGGAACTTCCAGACCACGATCTCCTCGTTGTTGAAGCCGTGCCGGCTCTGACGGAAGAACACCGGCCCGGCGCTGTCGAGGCGTACCGCCAGCGCAATGAGCGCCAGGACGGGGATGAGCACCAGCAGAATCGGCACAGCGAGGAGGAGGTCCTGGACTCGCTTGGCGAAGGCGCGCCGCTCGGGCTCGACGTGCCGCAGCTCGGCCAACGGGGAGTCGGCCAGCCGCGTGATGGCCGCCGCTCGGTCGGTGGATCCGGGTCGGTCGAAGACGAGGGTCACCGGGTTCGGTAGGACGGCCAGCCGCGAGGTGATCTCGCGCACCCGTGCCGTGGCCGCCGGGTCGACCGCGACCACGATCAGGTCCACCGCACTGATCACCCGGTGGTTCAGCAGGTCCTCCGTGGTGCCGAGCACCGGCACACCCAGCTTGTCCCGGGGGGCTCGCTTGAGACGGTCATCGAAGATGCCCAGCACGTGCATGTCGCGGTGCTCCAAGGTCTCGCGCACCAGCTGCTCCGCCAACGCGGTCGCTCCGACGATCACGACGTTCGGCGTCAGCCAACCCTGGGACCGCCAACGGCGTACCAACAGCCACCACAGAGTGTGCAGGGCCAAGACCGCCACGCCGCAGCTCAGGGCCCAGGTGGGGATGCTTGACCAGGCCGTGGGACCCCCGACGACGAGCCGGGTCAATGCTGCGCCGAGGACGCCGATGGCCACGGCCGCGGCGGCCCGGGCCAGATGCGCTGCCAGCCTCTCCTGTCGTCGCAGCTCGTAGACCCGCAGCGAGGCGAGCGAGGCGATCAGACACCACGCCCCGACGATGGGCGGAAGCATGCCACCGAGGGTGGCGTCCAGCAGGGAGCCCGGAAGCGACCAGAGCACCAGCACCAGCGACACCACGACCACGACCGCGATGTCGACCGCCCGGAAGGCGTAGGAGCTCTGCCGCCGCCCTCGGCGGGAGCGCGCCTGGAGGAGTCGCGGCGGGCGCAGCGGGCTGCGTCGATGAGGTCCAGGCGCCTGCTCCCCCAGGTCGCCCGACCCCTGCTCAAGCGTGGTCTCACCCTCCCCATGCGGGCTCACATCGCCAGACTACGCCCCCGAACACCACGAAAGAGTCTGGGCCAGGTCAGCGCCTCACGGGTTCGTCTCGCCCTCGCTGCTGCTCACGGCCCCGCGCATCTGGTCGACCTCGGCGCTCACGGTCGTGACTGCGGCGGCGGGGACCACGAGGGCGTCCAGAGCCAGCGCGCCGTCGGTGGTGACGGCGAGAGGGTTGACGTCGAGCTCGGCGATGAGGTCGCCGACGTCGGCGGCCAGGTTGGACAAGGCGACCAAGGCGTGGGCCACGGCCTGCTTGTCGACCACGACCCGGCCGCGCGCACCGTCCAGGACCGGGGCGATGTCGAGCTTGTTGATCATGCGTCGGGCGATGGGTAGGTCGATCGGTACCAGCCCCAGCTGTCGGTCTCCCAGGATCTCGATGAACACCCCACCCCCGGCCACCAGGACCATCGGGCCGAACTGCGGGTCGACGACCACCCCGAAGGCCATCTCCACGTCGGCGAAGTGCATCGCGGCGACGAGTGCCTCCGGCCCCAGGTGGGCGGCCAGCTCGACGTAGGCCGCACGGACCTGTTCCGCATCGACCAGGTTGAGCCAGACCCCGCCGACATCCGACTTGTGCAGGATGCCCGGCACCGCGGTCTTGACCACGACCGGGAAACCCACCTCGTGAGCCGCCGCCACGGCGCTCTCGGCGTCGGTGACGGTGCGGTGGGCGATGGTCGGCACCCCGTAGTCGGCGAGCAGGCGCAGGCCCTCCCCTTCGGTCAGGATGCGCGGCTCACCGAGCCGGGCCCGCCAGTGGTGGCTCACCTCGGTGCCGGGAGCGACGGCTGGCGCGATCCGCGGGCTGAGCCGGTAGTCCCGGTAGGCAAGCGCGTGTCGAATGGCCTGGAGCCCGGCGACCGTCCCGTCCAGGACGGGGATGCCGAGGTCGGTGAGACGCCGAGCGAGATCCTGGGAGTCGGTGCCGATGTGGTTGGTGATCACCGCGACGGGCTTGGTGGTGCGCCGGTGCACCCGGCGGCAGATTCGCGCGAACGACTCGTGCAGGTAGAAACCCGAGGTCAGGTCGATGACGAACGCGCCCATCGCGGTGTCCTCGTCGTCGATCAGCGCCTGCCAGCAGCGCTCGAAGATCACCTGGTAGTTGTTGCCGGTGCCCCACGCATCCAAGGGGTTGACCGGCTCGAGGCCGTGGTCGAGGTTCTCGGCGAGCGTGGCGGTGGTCTCCTCGCCGATCTGGGCGAACGGCACGCCGATGTCGTCCGCGAGGTCGATGAGCAGCTCGCGCTCACCGCCGGAGTCGTGGATGGTGGCCAGCCCCCCGGGTGCCGCGCGGCGACTGCACGAGAGCAGCAAGGCGGTAGCGGCCAGCTCGTCCAGGGTCGTCACCGACAGCACGCCGTACCGGTCGAAGAGGGCCTGGTACGCGGCGGCATCCCCGGCGATGGCGCCGGAGTGGCTCAAGGCCAGCTTGGCGGCTACCGGCGACCGCCCCGCCTTGAGCGCCACCACCGGGATGTCGCGCTCGGCCGCCTTGCGCAGGACGGCGATGAAGCCCTCCGGGTCGCGCACCGACTCCAGGAAGAGCGCGATGACCTGGGTGCTGGGCTGGTCCAGCGCGTAGTCCATGTACTCGTCGACCGTGGTGACCAGCTCCTGACCGGGGGAGACGGCCAAGTTGAACCGAAGCTTCTGGTCGTTCCACAGCAACGAGGTCAGGACCGACCCGGAGTGGGCGACGAGCGTGACGCCTCCCTCGCGGAGCTCGTAGGGCCGGTAGAACGGGAACGCGCGGAACCAGGCGTCCACGTTGTAGAAGCCCATGCAGTTGCCCCCGACGATGGGCAGGTCGGCGGCCGTCGCCATCGCGCGGATCCGGCCGCGCAGCGAGTCCCGCTCGGTATCCGTGGGAAGCAGCACACTCCCCGGGATCACCAGCCCTCCGACTCCCATGTCGATGGCCGTGCGAACCTGCTCCTCCAAGGCACCGTTGCCCACGCCGAGGACCGCCAGGTCGGGCACCTCAGGGAGGTCTCGCAACCCGGAGTAGCAGGGGTACCCCTCCACCTCGTCGTAGCGCGGGTTCACCGGATAGACCCGACCCGGGTAGCGCGAGGCCTGTAGCTCCAGCACCATGTCGTTGCCCGCGATGTTCGGGACCGTCGAGGCACCCAGCAAGGCCACCGACGAGGGCGCGAGCATCCGGCTCAGCCGGTGCTGACCTCCTGCGAGCTCGGCCATCATGCGCGCCGTCGAGCAGGCATCAGCCGCCACATCCGTTGTGGTTGGGTCACACGATCCACAGTGACATACCCCGCTCGGGCTCGCCCGGCGGGCACCGGCAGGGAGAACGACCGTGAGAGCTCCCATGGCGCACGGCTGTTCGTGGCGGTCAGGCGTTCACCTCCGAGGCCTGCGGCGCCGCTGCGCGCCATCCCAGGCCGGGCGCGACGTGCGTCACCAGGCTCTCCATCAGGTGCGCGTTGTAGTCCACGCCGAGCTGGTTGGGCACGGTGATGAGCAGCGTGTCGGCGGCGGCAACGGCTTCGTCGCCCGCCAGCTCCTCGACCAAGCGGTCCGGCTCGCCCGCATAGGTCTTGCCGAAGCGCGCCATCCCGCCGTCGAGGTAGCCCACCTGGTCGGCACCGCCCTGTTGGGTCCCGAACAGGCGCCGGTCCACGTCGTTCACGATCGGGAAGATACTGCGACTGACGGAGACCCGTGGAGCGCGCTGATGCCCCGCTGTCGCCCAGGCATCGCGGAAGATCCGGATCTGCTCGGCCTGCAGCTGGTGGAACGGCAGTCCCGTGTCCTCCGTCAACAGGGTCGAGCTCATGAGGTTCATCCCCTGTTTCCCCGTCCAGTCGGCTGTGGCCCGGGTGCCGGCGCCCCACCAGATCCGGTCGCGCAGACCGGGCGAGTGCGGCTCGATGCGCAGCAGGCCGGGAGGGTTGGGGAACATCGGACGCGGGTTCGGCTCGGCGAAGCCCTCCCCGCCCAGGACCTGCAGGAAGCGGGCCGTATGCCGACGGGCCATGTCGGCGTCGCTCTCACCGTCCGCGGGATGATGGTCGAAGTAGCGGAAGCCGTCGACGACCTGCTCCGGCGAGCCTCGGCTGATGCCCAGCTGTAGCCGACCGCCGGAGATGAGGTCGGCAGCCCCCGCATCCTCGGCCATGTGCAGCGGGTTCTCGTAGCGCATGTCGATGACGCCGGTGCCGATCTCGATCCGCGTCGTTCGCGCCGCCACCGCCGCCAGCAGGGGATAGGGGGAAGCGAGCTGCCGGGCGAAGTGGTGCACGCGGTAGTAGGCGCCGTCGGCACCCAGCTCCTCGGCCGCCACCGCCAGGTCGATCGACTGCGTCAGCACATCTGCAGCGGAGCGAGTCCAGCTGTAGGGCGACTCGCTCCAGTGCCCGAACGAGAGAAACCCGATGCTCTTCACAGCCTGCCGAACGCTGTCGGACCTCCGCGTCATTCCACGCGGCGACCGGCCACCGGTCGTATCGCCGGGTCGAGACCCGCTAGGAGGCGTTCAGGCTGGCCAGCTCCTCGACGGTGAGGTCGATGTCCGCGGCAGCCGCGGAGTCGGTCACGGACTCGGGTCGCTTCGCTCCCGGGATGGGGATGACCACGGGAGCCTGGGCCAGCTCCCAGGCGAGAGCGACCTGCTGGGGGCTGATGCCGCGTGCCTCCGCGACCTCGGCGAAGGCAGGGTGCTTCGTCGCGAGCTCCTTGGCGTCGGCGAGACCTCCCAGCGGGGACCAGGCGAGGAAGGCGAGACCCAGCTGGTGGCAGAGGTCGATCTCCTGGGCGCTGGTGCGGAACTTGGGGCTGAACTGGTTCTGCACGCTGACCAGCGAGTCACCCAGCTCGGCATGGGCGGCACGAATCTGGTCGGGGTCGACGTTGGACAGCCCGACCATGCCTACCCGGCCGGACCGGACGATCTCGCCGATCGTGCCGACGACCTCCTCGAACGGCACCTTCGGATCCGGGCGGTGGTGCTGCCACAGCGCGATCTGCTCCACGCCGAGCCGCTCCAGGCTCGCCTCCACGGCGAAGTGCAGGTGCTCCGGGCTGCTGTCGACGTCCCAGCCTCCGTCGTTGGTGCGGATGTGGCCGCCCTTGGTGGCCAGCAGCACCTGGTCGCGGACGCCGAGCTCGTCCAGCAGGGAGGCGACGAGCTCCTCGTTCTGGCCACGGGCGGCGATGCCGTCGTCTCCGGACCCGTAGGCGTCCGCGGTGTCGAACAGCGTCACCCCGGCGTCCAGCGCGGCTCGCATGGTGCTGAGGAGCTGCTCACGGGGGTACTCACCATCCTGGCTCATGGTCATCAGGCCCAACCCGATGGCGCCGACATGGTGGTGTCCGGTGGTCTCGTTGCCCAGGGTGCGTGTGCGCATGGGCCGACCCTACGCGCGGGTCCTGTCGTGGCTCACACCCCCTTGCCCGGCGGCATCTTGATCGCTCGTGGCAGGCTGGGCTGATGACCGACGACGACAACTTCCGTTCTCCGATCGTGGTCACCGGGGCCAACGGCCTCGTGGGCTCACACGTCTGTCAGGTGCTCTCCGAGAGGGGCGCTACCGTGCGGGCCGTGGTGCGCCGGCCCGGCACGGCTCCTCGGCTGCCGGGGCTCACGGAGCACGTAGGGGATTTCGGCGACGCCGAGCTGGCGACAGCGGTCGTGCAGGGAGCCGGTGCGGTGGTCACCACAGTGCACCCCATGGGTGCGGAGCGGTCCACCCAGCACCAGGTAGGCGTGGTGGACACCACCACCCTGGTCCGCGCAGCACGGGACGCGGGAGTGCCACGGGTGGTCCACATCTCCACGGCGGCGGTGTACGAGCGGTCCCCCGAAGCCGGAGACATCGTCGAGTCCTCACCGTTGGTGACCGACGACGCCGGGGACTACGCGGTGACCAAGCGGGACACCGACGCCGCGCTGGCGGAAGTGGAGGGGGTCACCGGCATCCTGGTGCGTCCGCCGGCCATCCTCGGTGCCGGGGAGAGCTCGATGTGGAACTCCATCGTCCCCGACAAGGTGGCCCAGGATGGCGCTGCGCGCCAGGTAATGCCGGATGCCGCCTTCGCCTGGGTGCACGTCGAGGACCTGGCCGCCTTCGTCGTCGACCTCGCCACCGGCGCGATTCGTACGGCCGGTGATACCCAGGACGGCCCGGCGGAGAACGCCTGGACGCCCGCGAACGTGGCTGCCGCTCCGGCGACCGCTCGTGACTACTACGGCACGGTCGCCGAGGCCGTGGGGGTCGAGCTGGCGTGGCAGGACGGTCCTGCCTGGACCGGCGAGATCCGCACCGACCGTGCCCGAGGCTGGGGTTGGCGTCCCGTCGTGGGACTGGCCCAGGCGTTGTCGGAGATCGAGGCCGGCCTACGCTCCCGAGGCGGCTAGTCGTGGCGGGAAGGACGTTGCCGGAGAGATCGCTCACCTCGGGGCATGCTCGTCCGCCCGCTGTCGCCGGCCGGCCCGGACCTCCCAGGGCAGGGTCATCACCAGCAGCCAGAAGGTGCTGATCACCAGGACCTCGACCAGGACGTACCACGGCCAGGGGCCGAGAAGGTCCAGCACCGAGGCCGTCGAGGGCTTGCGCATCAGGTAGCCGTAGTTGGTGCCGAGCACGAGGTTGATCGCGACCACGCTCACCGCCCACGCCGCCGTCGCCGCCACGGCGAAGGCCCATAACCTCCAGGTGGGCCGCCAGCCCAGGCCCCAGGTGAGGTAGCACGCGGCCCAGACGATGCCCAGGTGCATGCCCCAGAAGGCCAAGAAGCGTGGGTCGGGGAAGTCCGAAGCCAAGGCCGGGGTGAGGATCGCCTGGATGGTGAGCGTGAGACCCACGTAGTAGGTGAATGCGGTGGCCCGTCGACCCCGGGTCCACAGCGCCAGCACCACAGCGACGACTGCCACGTCACAGAGCTGGAAGGGCCAAGAGGTCTGCAGGCTGTAGTCGCCCGGGGTGAACTGGTAGATCTGCAGAGCGCCGGCGAAGAACGCGATGAGGATCGCGAACGCCCGCCGGCGGGACCGCTCGTGCGGGTGGCCCCGGTGATGTCGGCCCCACCAGATGATGGCCCCGATGCCGGCCACGAACACCGCGAGCATGACCAGGTGGGAGCCTGCGAACGCCTGGAACCCCTGCTGCGCGGCCGTCACCTCCACCCCTCCAGCATGGCTCGACCCCGGCGTCGGCGCGAGAGGCGAGGCCGTGTTGCCCAAGTCATCGACATCTGCCAATATAGACATATGTCGATAAATGATGCCGCCAGTCCTCGCC
>NZ_DATFMA010000055.1:0-29401 GCF_035267225.1 Ornithinimicrobium sp. | reverse complement strand
GCGAGACCTCGGCATGGCCGTCGTCACCATGCGCCAGCTCCTGGAGAGCGGCGTCCACTTCGGGCACCAGACCCGCCGGTGGAACCCCAAGATGAAGCGCTTCATCATGACCGAGCGCAACGGCATCTACATCATCGACCTGCAGCAGTCGTTGACCTACCTCAACGAGGCCTACGACTTCGTCAAGGACACGGTCGGGCACGGCGGCACCATCCTGTTCGTCGGCACCAAGAAGCAGGCTCAGGAGTCCATCGCCGAACAGGCGACCCGAGTCGGGATGCCGTACGTCAACTACCGCTGGCTCGGCGGGATGCTGACCAACTTCAGCACCATCTCCAAGCGGCTCACCCGCCTGAAGGAGCTCGAGGAGATCGACTTCGACGATGTGGCCGCGTCCGGTCGCACCAAGAAGGAGCTGTTGATGATGCGCCGGGAGAAGGAGAAGCTCGAGCGCACGCTGGGCGGCATCCGGGACATGAACCGCGTCCCCTCGGCCGTCTGGGTGGTCGACACCAAGAAGGAGCACCTGGCCGTCACCGAGGCGCGCAAGCTCGGGGTTCCGGTCATCGCGATCCTGGACACCAACTGCGACCCGGACGAGGTCGACTACAAGATCCCCGGCAACGACGACGCCATCCGCTCCGTCACCTTGCTGACCAAGGTGGTGGCCGAGGCCGTGGCCGACGGGCTGATCTCTCGCTCCGCTGGAGCATCCGCCGCCGACGGTGCCGCCGACGAGCCCATGGCCGAGTGGGAGCGTGAGCTGCTCGCGGGGGGCGGGGCCGCGGAGGCTGCCGACCCGGCCGCACCCGCGACCGCCACCGAGCCCAGCGAGGCTCCGGCTGGAGCCGAGATCAGCGAGGAGATCACCGCTGTCGAGGACGCTGACGCGGCCTCACCGGCCCCGGGAGCACCCGACGACAGCGCGGTCGTTCCTCCGGCCTCCACGGAGGAGGCGGCCGCGTCGGCACCCGATGCCGCCGCGGAGACGCCGGCCCCGGCCGACACCCACGCTTCCTGACCCACCCCTGCCCAGCAGAAGGAGAAACGCACCACGATGGCGAACTACACCGCCGCAGACATCAAGGCGCTCCGGGAACAGACCGGCGCCGGCATGATGGACGTCAAGAAGGCGCTCGACGAGGCCGACGGCGACACCGACAAAGCCACCGAGCTGCTGCGCGTCAAGGGGCTCAAGGGAGTCACCAAACGCGAAGGCCGCTCGGCCTCCAACGGCCTGGTCCGCGTCGACATCACCGACGGGGTCGGCACCCTGGTCGAGGTCAACTGTGAGACCGACTTCGTCGCCAAGGGCCCGAAGTTCGCCGAGCTGGCCGACCAGGTCCTGGCGCAGGCGGTCGCCGTCGGCGCTGCCGACGCCGCTGAGCTGCTCGGCTCGGAGATCGACGGGCGCCCCGTCCAAGAGGTGCTCGACGAGGCGAACGCCACGATCGGCGAGAAGATCGAGGTGCGCCGCGTGGCCCGCGTCGACGCCGGCGAAGGTGGCTCAGTCGTGTCCTACCTGCACAAGACGAGCCCCGACCTTCCGCCCCAGATCGGCGTGCTGGTCGCGACCCGCGGCGGCGAGGACGGCTTGGCCCGTGACATCGCGATGCACGTCGCGGCCTTCAGCCCCACCGTGCTGACGCGGGAGGAGATCGACCCGGAGACGGTGGCCGCCGAGCGCCGGATCGCGGAGGAGACCGCCCGCGAGGAGGGCAAGCCCGAGCGGGCCATGCCCAAGATCGTGGAGGGCCGCGTCAACGGGTTCTTCAAGGAGAACGTCCTGTTGGACCAGGCGTTCGCCAAGGACTCCAAGAAGTCCGTGGCTCAGGTCGCCCAGGAAGGTGGCGTGGAGGTCACTTCGTTCGCCCGGGTCAAGGTCGGGGTCTGACCGACCCGACACGCGCCGGAGAAGGCCGGGCCCGTCACGGGTCCGGCCTTCGTCGTGCTGTGGAGCGCTCGACCCGGCGAGCTCAGGCCTCGTCCAACCCCAAGTCGAGCACGGGAGCGCTGTGCGTGACCCATCCGGCCGAGACCAGGTCCACGCCGGCCTCCGCCAGCGCGGGGGCCAGCGCAGCGGTGACTCGGCCCGAGGCCTCGACGGTCATCCGGCCACCGACCATGGTGACGGCCTGAGCGGCCAGGACCGGGTCGAAGTTGTCGAGCAGGACCGCGGTGACCGGGTCGTCGAGCACCCGCGCCAGCTGCTCCAGAGAGTCGACCTCGACCTCGATCGGCATCAGATGGCCGGCGGCCCGCTTGGCCCTGTCGATGGCGGCCGCGACGCCGCCGGCCACCGCGATGTGGTTGTCCTTGACCAGGATGGCGTCGTCGAGCCCGAACCGGTGGTTCACCCCGCCACCGGCTCGCACGGCGTACTTCTCCAGCGCACGCAGCCCCGGCGTGGTCTTCCGGGTGCAGCAGACGCGCGTCCGGGTGTGCGCGATCGCGTCGGCGATGCCCGCCGTGGCCGTGGCGACTCCGCTCAGATGCCCGAGGAAGTTCAGCGCCACACGCTCGGCGGTGAGAATGGAGCGGGCGGCGCCCTCGACGAGGGCGACCGTCGCGCCGGGAGAGACGCGCTCACCCTCGTCGGCCATGGCGTCGAAGCCGACCGCCGGGTCGATCAGGGCGAACGCGCTCCGGGCCGCCGGCAGGCCCGCCAGCACTCCAGGCTCACGGGCCACGATGGCGAACCGGGCCCGGGTCTCAGCGGGCACGATCGCCTCCGAGGTGACGTCGCCAGCCCGGCCCAGGTCTTCGACCAGGGCTGCGCGCACGGCGGTCTCCAGCATGACCCCGGGCGGGGGGGCCAGCGTCATACCGCGCTCCCCACGTGCGCCTGCAGGTCCTCCAGACAGGCCACGGTGTGCTGGGCCACCTCTGCGGGACGGGGGTAGTCCTCGCGCAGATGACCACCTCGGCTCTCCCGTCGATGTAGGGCGCCGTGGCAGACCAGCAAGGCCACCAGCTCCTCGTCGCGCAGACGTTCGACATCGGTTCCAGCGCGACGGCTCAGCAGGTGCACCGCGTGAGCGAGGTCCTGCTCGCGGCGCACCACGCCTGCGCAGCGGCTCATCATCTGACGCAGCTGTGACCGCTCCTCGGCGGTCGCGGCTGGGGGCACCATCTCCGCGCTGGGTCCTGAGACGACGGAAGGATCGACGGCCTGCGGTTGGTCGAGGTCGGCCGCCACCCATCCGGCGCAGACCACGGCCTCCAACAGCGAGTTACTGGCCAGTCGGTTCGCCCCGTGCAGGCCGGTGCTCGCGACCTCACCCACGGCCCACAGACCGGGTACCGAGGTACGACCCCGGCGGTCGACCTCGACGCCACCGCACTGGTAGTGCGCCGCGGGGTGGATGGGGACGAGCTCGGTCGAGGGGTCGATGCCCGCTCTCCGGCATGCGCGGTCGATCCCGGGGAAGAGACTGCGGAAGCGGTCGCCGATCGCAGCTCGTGCGTCGAGGAACACCTCGCCCCCCTCTCGCAGCTCGGCCCAGACCGCCCGGGAGACCACGTCGCGCCCGGCGAGTGGGTCCCCCGGCAGTGGCTGGCCGTGAGCGTCGACCAGGGTCGCTCCCTCCCCCCGCACCGCTTCGCTGATGAGCGGCATCGGGTCCATCCCCGCATGCAACGAGGTGGGATGGAACTGCGCCATCTCCAGGTCGCGCAACCGCGCCCCTGCGCGGGCGGCCATGGCCAGGCCCTGGCCACGGGCGCCGAGAGGGTTGGACGTGTGCTGCCACAGGGCGCCGTACCCTCCGGTCGCCAGCACCACCGCGGTGGTCGGAACCACCTGCTCACCGGACGCGGTCTGCACCTGCACACCGCTCACCGCTCCGCTCTGCGGGTCGGTCAGGACTCGCACCGCGCGGCTGTGCTCCCACACGGTCACCGAGTCGGTCGCGCGGACCGCCTCGGTGACGGCGCGCAGCACCTCCGCACCGCTCCCGTCGCCACCGGCGTGCACGATGCGTCTGCGGCTGTGCGCTCCCTCCAGGCCCAAGCGGAGCGCACCGGCCGCGGTCCGGTCGAAGCGTGCTCCGAGGTCGGCCAGCCGCCGCACCGCTACGGGGGCAGCCGCGGTGATGGCCCGGACCATCTGAGGGTCACACAGGCCGGCGCCGGTAGCCAGGGTGTCGGCGGCGTGCAGGTCGGGAGAGTCCTGGGCCCCGATCGCCGCCGCGATGCCTCCCTGAGCCCACCCCGTCGCCGCCTGGGTGCCGAGCCTTCCCGTGGTCAGGACGAGGCAAGGGCGCGGCGCCAGGTTCACCGCGGTCATCAGTCCGGCCAGGCCGGCACCGACGACCACCGGTAGACCGCCGGCCTCCGCCCGCCTCATACCTCGAGCATGCGAGTCACCGCGGAGCGGGCCCGCGCAGCCACTGCGGCGTCGATGCTCACCTCGTGCGTCAGCGTCTCCAGGCTCGCCCGGATGGTGACCAGTGAGTTGCGCTTCATGTGCGGGCACATGTTGCACCCACGGACGAACTCGATCTCGGGGTGCTGGGCGGCGATGTTGTCGCTCATGGAGCACTCCGAGACCAGAGCGACACGCTCGGGCCGCTCGGTGCCGACGTAGTCGAGCATCTGGGCCGTGGAGCCGGACATGTCGGCCTCCTCGATCACCTCCGGGGGGCACTCCGGGTGTGCGATCACGACCGCGCCCGGGTGGTCCGCCCGCAGCTGGCGCATGTCGCGCGCGGTGAAACGCTCGTGGACCTCGCAGTGTCCGGCCCAGGTGATGACCTCCACGCCGGTCTGCCGGGCGACGTTCTGCGCCAGGTACTCGTCGGGGATCATGATGACCCGCGGGACCCCGAGCGACTCGATGACCCGAACGGCGTTGCCGGAGGTGCAGCAGATGTCACTCTCGGCTTTGACCTCTGCGGAGGTGTTGACGTAGGTCACCACCGGGACCCCGGGGTGGGCCAGCCGCAGGGCGCGCACGTCCGCGCCGGTGATCGACTCGGCCAGCGAGCAGCCCGAGCGCAGGTCGGGGATGAGCACCGTCTTGTCCGGGTTGAGCAGCTTGGCCGTCTCGGCCATGAAGTGCACGCCGGCCAGCACGATCACGTCTGCTTCGACCGACTGGGCCTCCCGGGCCAGAGCAAGGGAATCGCCCACGATGTCGGCCACGCCGTGGAAGATCTCAGGAGTCTGGTAGTTGTGAGCGAGGATGACGGCGTTGCGCTCGGACTTGAGGCGCTGAATCGCCTCGATCTCAGGCGAGAAGACTGACCACTCGACCTCGGGGACCACATGGCGCACCGACTCGTAGAGCGCGTCGGTCGGGACGAGGACGGGGGACTGGAACTGGGATGGGGCCATGAGGGTTCCTCCTGGTGGCACCGGACGGGGCACTCCTTATGCTACGTATGAGCATATTCAGGGCTTCGACCCTATATGCTCACGATGAGCATGACAAACCCGGCCCCAGCATCGGCGGTCAGCGGTAGCGCGGGTTCAGCGGGTACGGACGACCGGCAAGGTGGTGCCGGCCGTACCGCGCTCGTCGAGCACCTCGCGTCGGAACGCGTAGAGCTTGGCGGGTCGCCCGCCGGTGCGACTGTCGGTGCGGCCGGTGTCCTCGACCAGGTCCTGCTGCGTGATGAGCCGGCGGAAGTTCTGCTTGTGCAGGGTCTGGCCGGCCAGGGCCTCGACCACCCCCTGCAGCTGACCGAGGGTGAAGGCATCGGCCATCAGCTCGAAGACCACCGGCCGGTACTGGATCTTGGCCCGGAGCCGCGCGATCCCGGTGGCCACGATGCGCCGATGGTCATCCTGCATCGGCCATCCGGGCGTGGGCTCGGCGGATGGGTCGGCAGACTCCGGCAGCAGGCCCGCCTCGTAGAGCAGCTCGTAGCGCTGCAGGGTCAGCTCCGGGCGCCATGGTCTGCCGTCGAGCGCGAAGCTCACCGCACACCGCAGGCGGCGCTGTCGCCCGGCGGCGTCCGGGGCGGTCCCCGCCCAGCGCAGCAGTCGCCGCTCGATCTCGGCGCGGACCTCGTTGCGACCCTGGCGCGCGTCCTCCCAAGGGAAGAAGTCGTAGAAGCCGCCCCACTGCGACAGAGCCGACGTAGCCCGCGTCAGGCCCAGGTAGGACACCGAGATGGTCCGGTCCTCGCCACCGGTGCGCCCCGGGTCGGCGAAGGTGTAGAGCTGCTCGACGTACCCCAGTGGCAGCTCCGTCTGCTGCTCGACCCAGGCCCTCAGGCCGGTCTGCAGCGAGCGATGGTCGCTGCGCAGCGGACCGGAGGGGAGCCGCACGCCGTCAGCGGTCGTGAGCACCACCGGTCGGTCTCCGGACATCGAGACGATGACCGCCACGAGCTCGGTGCTGACCCGCTGGCGGTGTTGCTCCTGCGCGCGCACCGGTGCCGTGCCCGTTGGCGGCGGGTGCGGTGACAGCGGATCGGCAGGCATGGCGCCATCATGCCCGCTGACCGGCCGCTTCGGGGTGAGCCGCCCGAGCGCGCGTATGGGAGGATGCGCAGCGACGACGCGACGACGCGTTGATGCCTCCACGACGACCGTTTCCGCCCGGAAGGCTCCGATGACCCACGCCGAGATCGACCAGGACCACCCGGAAGCCGACGAGGCCCAGCCGCGTCGCGTGCTGCTCAAGCTGTCCGGGGAGGCCTTCGGGGGCGGCAGGATCGGTGTCGACCCCGATGTCGTCCGGGGCATCGCCCGACAGATCGCCGTCGCCGCCCGCGAGGGTGTGCAGGTGGCGGTGGTGATCGGAGGGGGTAACTTCTTCCGCGGGGCGCAGCTGCAACAGCGCGGGATGGAGCGTGCCCGTGCCGACTACATGGGGATGCTCGGCACGGTGATGAACTGCCTGGCCCTGCAGGACTTCTTGGAGAAGGAAGGGGTCGCCACGCGCGTCCAGACGGCGATCACCATGGGTCAGGTGGCCGAGCCCTACATCCCTCGGCGGGCGATCCGCCACCTCGAGAAGGGACGCGTCGTGATCTTCGGCGCCGGCGCGGGGATGCCGTACTTCTCCACCGACACCGTCTCGGCGCAGCGGGCGCTGGAGATCAAGTGCGACGCGGTGCTCATGAGCAAGCACGGCGTCGACGGCGTCTACACCTCCGACCCGCGGCACGACCCGACCGCGGTGAAGCTGGACACGCTGACCTTCGACGACGCCTTGACGCAGAACCTCAAGGTCGTCGACGCCGCGGCGTTCAGCCTCTGCATGGACAACGGGCTGCCGATGCTGGTCTTCGGCATGGACGCCCCGTCGGACGGCGATGACACCGGCCCGGGAAACATCGCCTCGGCGATTCTGGGTGAGAAGATCGGTACCTTGGTCACGGAGGAGTGAACCTCGCGCCACCCCTGTTCGCGACCACCCACCGCAACGTCATACGAGGAGCCCGCACATGTCCGAGACCACAGAGATGGCCATGCTGGAGGCCGAGGACAAGATGACCAAGGCGCTGGAGGTCGCTCGCGAGGACATGTCCTCGATCCGGACCGGAAGGGCGCACCCGGGCATGTTCAGCAGGGTGCTGGTCGACTACTACGGCGCTCCCACGCCGATGCAGCAGCTGGCCTCGTTCAACGTCCCGGACGCGCGGACCATCCTCATCCAGCCCTACGACAAGTCGTCATTGCCTGCCGTGGAGAAGGCGCTGCGGGACTCCGACAACAGCGTCAACCCGAGCAACGACGGCAACCAGATCCGGATCATCATGCCGCAGCTCACCGAGGAGCGGCGGCGCGACTACATCAAGCTCGCCCGCACCAAGGGGGAGGACGCGAAGGTGTCGGTGCGCAACGTGCGGCGCCACACCAAGGATGTCATCGAGTCCTCGGTCAAGGACGGTGACATCGGCGAGGACGAGGGCAACCGGACCGAGAAGGAGCTCGAGGCGTTGACAAGAAGGTACGTCGACGCCATCGACGAGGTGTTGAAGCACAAGGAGGCGGAGCTGCTCGAGGTGTAGCTGCCGATGACCGACGACAGCGAGGGTTTCACCAGGCGCCGCGACTACCCGGCCGCCGCGGCTCGCCCTGCCCCCGCCGACCCTGCGGCAACGACCTCCCGAGCCGGCCGCGACCTGCGCGCGGCCATCGGCGTCGGCGTCGGGCTGGGTGCCGTCGTCCTGGCCACCCTGCTGCTGTCCAAGCCGCTGTTCGTCGCCGTCACCACGGTCGGCATCGTGCTGGGCGTCTACGAGCTCATCCAGGCCCTGCGGGCCGGGCGGATCGAGGCGCCGCCGGTGCCCACTCTCGCTGCCGCCGTCACCCTGATGCCCCTGGCCTACGTCGGCGGCACGGAGGCGCTGGCCGTGGGCTTCGCCTGTTTCTGCCTGGCGATCCTCGTCTGGCGTGCTGCCCTGGGGGCCGAACGTGCGGTGCGCGACACCGCCGGCGGGATCTTCATCACCGCGTACGTGCCCCTGATGTCCGGGCTGGCCGCCCTGCTTGTCTCGGAGGCCGACGGCGTGGCCCGGATCGTGGTCTTCATCCTGGTCACCATCTGTAGCGACATCGGCGGGTACGCCGTGGGCGTGATGTTCGGCAGACACCCGATGGCGCCGTCCCTGAGCCCGAAGAAGTCGTGGGAGGGCTTCGCAGGCTCAGTGCTGAGCTGCGTACTGGCCGGGGTGCTCTCCGTGGTGCTGCTGCTGGACGGTGCGTGGTGGGTGGGAGTGCTGCTGGGGGTCGCGGTGGCGTGCTTCGCCACCCTGGGCGACCTGGCGGAGTCGACCCTCAAGCGCGACCTCGGGATCAAGGACATGGGCTCGACACTGCCCGGTCACGGCGGCCTGATGGACCGCCTCGACTCCCTGGTGATGACCCTCCCGGTGACCTTCGCCATCCTCACCGCCTTCGTCCCCGCCTGACCCGGGGCACCTGCGAGGATGGGGCCCGTGCCCACGGACATCCCGGCCCCCACCAGCACCCCGCCCGCCCGGGGGGCCCTGACCTTCACCGCGCCCAGGCGTGGCAAGCCACCCCGCCACCTGGCCGACCTGGACCCCGCGGGGCGCCGCGACTGGGTCCGCGAGCTGGGCCATCCGAGCTTTCGTGCCGACCAGGTGTCCAGGCACTACTTCGACCGCCTGGTGTGTGACCCGGCCTCCATGACCGACCTGCCCGCGAGCACCCGCGAGTCCCTGGTCGCGGACCTGCTCCCCACGCTGCTGCACCCGGTCCGCAGCCTGTCCGCGGACCAGGGCGCCACGATCAAGCAGGTGCACCGGCTGCACGACGGAGCCATGGTCGAGTCGGTGCTGATGCGCTATCCGGGGCGCATCACCATGTGTATCTCCAGCCAGGCCGGCTGCGGAATGAACTGCCCCTTCTGTGCCACGGGGCAGGCCGGGCTGACCCGCAACCTGTCGACCGCCGAGATCGTCGAGCAGGTGGTCTCCGCTACCCGCACGCTGCGCGAGGCGAACGTCGACACGGCCGCGGGCACAGCGGAGGTACTGCGGGTGAGCAACGTGGTCTTCATGGGCATGGGCGAGGCCCTGGCCAACTACCGCGCCTCGCTGGGCGCCATCCGCCGTCTGGTCCAGCCCCCGCCGTCGGGGCTGGGCATGTCGGCGCGGGGCGTCACCATGTCGACCGTGGGCCTGGTCCCGGCCATCGACCGGCTGGCTGCGGAGGACATCCCCGTCACCCTCGCGCTGTCCCTGCACGCCCCGGACGACGAGCTGCGCGACGAGCTGGTGCCGATCAACACCCGGTGGAAGGTCGACGAGGCCCTGGACGCCGCGTACCGGTACTTCCAGCGCACCAGGCGCCGGGTGAGCATCGAGTACGCCCTGATCCGCGACATCAACGACCAGGCGTGGCGGGCCGACCTGCTGGGGCGCAAGCTGCGAGAGCGCGGCGCGGGCTGGGTCCACGTCAACCCCATCCCGCTCAACCCGACACCGGGGTCGAAGTGGACGGCCTCACGCCCGGGGGTGGAACAGCAGTTCGTGGAACGGCTGCTCGCTCACGGCATCCCGACGACCGTGCGGGACACGCGAGGCTCGGACATCGACGGTGCCTGCGGCCAGCTGGCCGCCACCGTGTAGCTCCGCTCAGGCCTGGACGGAGCCTGGTCCAGCCGCGACCATGAGCGGATGAGCGACTACCAGGACACCGTGCAGCGCAGCCTGACCGACCCCGAGGGGTTCTGGAGCGAGGCGGCGAAGCAGGTCAGCTGGGTCAACCGACCCTCCGCCACGCTCGACGGCGACCGGGCACCGCTGTACCGCTGGTTCCCGGGGGGGCGGCTCAACATGTGCTTCAACGCCCTCGACCGGCACGTCGTCCACGGCCGCGCCGACCAGACTGCGCTGATCTACGACAGCCCGGTGACCGGAACGCAGCGGTCCTACACCTACGCCCAGCTGCTCGACGAGGTGGCGCGGTTCGCCGGGGTGCTGCGAGGTCTCGGAGTGAACCAGGGCGACCGGGTCGTGGTCTACATGCCGATGGTCCCGGAGGCCGTCATCGCGATGCTGGCCTGCGCGCGCATCGGGGCCGTGCACTCGGTGGTGTTCGGGGGCTTCGCTCCCGCGGAGCTGGCCGCGCGGATCGAGGATGCCCGCCCGGTGGTTGTCGTCTCCGCCTCGTGCGGCGTCGAACCCACCCGCGTGGTGCCCTACAAGCCCATGCTGGACGAGGCCATACAGCGCTCGACCCATCGGCCCCAGGCCTGTGTCGTGCTGCAGCGTGAGCAGCTGCGCTGTGACCTGACCGAGCGTGACCTGGACTGGCACCAGGTCATGAAGCCCGGCGTGGTGGAGCCGGCCGGATGCGTGCCCGTGCAGGCCACCGACCCGCTCTACGTGCTCTACACCTCCGGGACCACCGGCAAGCCCAAAGGGATCGTCCGTGACACCGGGGGGTACGCGGTGGCGCTGCGCTGGTCGATGGAGCACCTGTACGGCCTGGCCCCGGGCGAGGTGTGGTTCTGCGGCTCGGACGTGGGCTGGGTGGTGGGTCACTCCTACATCGTCTACGGCCCGCTGCTGTTGGGAGCGACGACGATCCTGTTCGAAGGCAAGCCGGTCGGGACTCCCGACGCCGCGGCCTACTGGCGTCTCATCGCCCAGTACGGCGTCGTCGCCGCCTTCAGCGCCCCCACCGCGATGCGCGCCATCAAGAAGGCCGACCCGCGGGGGGAGCTGGCGCAGGGCCACGACCTGAGCTCGCTGCGCGCGTTCTACCTCGCCGGCGAGCGTCTCGACCCCGACACCTGGCAGTGGGCCAGCGACGTGCTCGGGGTACCGGTGGTCGACAACTGGTGGCAGACCGAGACCGGCTGGCCGATCGCCATCACCCCGGTCGCGTCCGCGTCGAGTGCGCTACCGATCAAGCCGGGCTCGCCCGGGCCGGCGACGGTGGGCTACGACGTGCAGGTCCTGGACGAGCACGGAGAGCAGGTGCCGGCGGGCACGGAGGGGGCCATCTGCATCCGGTTGCCCCTGCCTCCGGGGGCCCTGCCCACCCTCTGGGGCGACGACGAGCGTTTCGTCGACTCCTACCTGTCCGCCTACCAGGGCTTCTACCTCTCCGGCGACGGCGGGTACCTCGACGAGGACGGCTACGTCTTCGTCATGGGGCGGACCGACGACGTGCTCAACGTCGCCGGACACCGGCTGTCCACCGGGTCGCTGGAGGAGGCGCTCGCCGCCCACCCCGCGGTGGCCGAGTGCGCGGTCATCGGCGTGGCCGACTCCCTCAAGGGCCAGGTGCCGCGGGGCCTCGTGGTGCTCAAGGCCGGGGTCGACCTCAGCGAGCAGGGAGGGCTCGAGGCGCTCCGGGCCGAGCTGGTGAAGCGGGTGCGCGACGAGGTGGGCGCGGTGGCCTCCCTGCGCCGGGTGGATGTCGTGGACGCTCTGCCCAAGACACGCTCGGGCAAGATCCTGCGCAAGACGATGCGGCAGATGGCTGACGGCCAGGATGCCTTGGTCCCCAGCACCATCGAGGACCGCGGTGTCCTGGACGACTTGGGCCAGGTGCTGCGAGACCGCACCATGGAGCAGTGACCACGGCTCGCACTGTCGCCCTGTTGGGCTCGACCGGCTCGATCGGGACCCAGGCCCTGAAGATCATCGGTGAACACCCCGACCGTTTCCGCGTGGTCGCACTGAGCGCTCAGGGTTCGGACGTGGACGCCTTGGCCCGGCAGGCGGTCGCGCACCGGGTCGAGGTCGTGGCGGTGGCACGCCAGGACGCCGGCGATGCCGTGCGTGAGGCCCTCGGGGCGCAGGCCGACTCCGCGACACCCGCCACTCGCGTGCTGGTCGGCCCGGACGCGGCCACCGAGGTGGCCCAGATGGGGGCAGACGTCGTCCTCAACGGGATCACCGGGAGCATCGGCCTCCGCCCGACCATCGCCGCTCTGCGGGCCGGGAGCACCTTGGCCCTGGCCAACAAGGAGTCCCTCATCGTGGGCGGAGACCTCGTCACCCAGGTGGCCGGCCCGGGCCAGATCGTGCCCGTGGACTCCGAGCACAGCGCCATCGCCCAGTGCCTGCGCGCCGGCGCGCCCGAGGAGGTCCGGCGACTGGTGCTCACGGCCAGCGGGGGGCCCTTCCGCGGCCGCAACCGCGCACAGCTGCACCAGGTCACGCCGTCCGAAGCGCTGCGCCATCCGAACTTCGCGATGGGCAAGGTCATCACCACCAACTCCGCGACCCTGGTCAACAAGGGTTTGGAGGTGATCGAGGCGCACTACCTTTTCGGCGTCGGCTACGAGTCGATCGACGTGGTCGTCCACCCGCAGCAGCAGATCCACTCCATGGTCGAGTTCCGCGACGGCTCGACCGTCGCGCAGATGGGTCCTCCGCGGATGCTGGTCCCGATCGCGCTGGGCCTGTCCTGGCCGGACCGGCTCTCAGCCGTCGACGAGCCCTGCGACTGGAGCCAGGCCAGCAGCTGGGACTTCGTTCCCCTGGACGACGATGCCTTTCCCGCTGTGCAGCTCGCGCGCGAGGCCGGTCGCGCCGCCGGGACCAGGCCAGCGGTCTACAACGCGGCCAACGAGGCCTGCGTCGAGGCCTTCCACGCCGGGCGGATCTCCTTCCCCGCCATCGTGGACACCGTGGCCGAGGTGCTGCAGCGCCACGGCTCGGGGAACTCTGCGCAGACCTCCGCGGTTGACCAGGTGGACGACATCGAGCAGGTCCTCTCCGCCGACACCTGGGCGCGCGAGGCGGCCCGATCGGTGATGATGGAGGCAACCACCCGCTGAGCGCGGGGGAGGAGGTCGGGGATGCTGTACGTAGTCGGCGTGCTGCTGATGCTCGTCGGCGTGGCGGCCTCGATCGCCTTGCACGAGGTGGGCCACCTCGTCCCGGCCAAGAGGTTCGGCGTCAAGGTCACGCAGTACATGGTCGGTTTCGGGCCCACCGTGTGGTCGCGTCGCCGAGGGGAGACCGAGTACGGCGTCAAGGCCATCCCCCTCGGGGGCTACATCCGCATGATCGGCATGTTCCCACCGCGGCCCCAGGACGACGGCAGGCTGCGGACCTCGACCACCGGGCGCTGGGGTCAGATGACCGAGCAGGTGCGGGCGGAGTCCCTGGAGGAGATCGGCCCTGGTGACGAGGACCGCGTCTTCTACAAGCTGCCCGTGTACAAGCGAGTCATCGTCATGCTGGGCGGACCGTTCATGAACCTGGTCATCGCCGCAGCGCTCCTGACCGGGATCATGACCCTCTACGGTCTACCCCAGCTGACCAGCACCGTGTCGACCGTCTCCGCGTGTGCCCCGAGCGACCCCACCGTGTCCGACTGTGAGGGCCAGCCCCCGGCGCCGGCCGCCGCCGCGGGGCTCGAGGTGGGTGACGAGATCCTGGCCATCGACGGCGAGCCGGTGCAGGACTGGTTCGAGGCGTCCTACGCCATCCAGAACGCGGGGGACACCGCCCAGGTCCGAGTGCTGCGGGACGGCACCGAGCGCACGCTCACCGCCGACCTGGTCACCCGCGAGCGTCCCCTGCTCAACCCCGACGGCAGCGTCCAGGTCGACGCCGCGGGTGAGCCGGTGGTGGGGCAGGTGAGCTTCCTCGGGGCCAGCGGCTCCGTGCAGTACGTCACCGCGCCGGTGAGCGAGGCGCCCGCCTTCGTCGGCGGAGCCCTCGCCGAGACCGCCGGGATCTTCCTGCGTTTGCCCGAGAAGCTCGTCGGGGTCTACCAGGCCGCGTTCGGCGGGCAGGAGCGGGACACCGAGGGGCCCATGTCGGTGGTCGGGGTCGGGCGCGTGGCGGGCGAGGTGACCTCGAGCGACCTCGGGGGGCTCACCGACACGTTCGGCTCCCGGCTGGTGCTGCTCCTCTCGCTGCTGGCCTCACTGAACATCGCGCTGTTCGTGTTCAACATGATCCCGCTGCTACCACTGGACGGTGGCCACATCGCCGGAGCGCTGTGGGAGGGCGTGAAACGGACCTGGGCCCGCGTGCGAGGTCGTCCCGACCCGGGGCCGGTCGACATCGCCAAGGCACTGCCCGTGGCCTACTCGGTCGCCATCGGGCTGATCGCCATGACGGTGCTGCTGGTCTACGCCGACGTGGTCAACCCGATCCGCCTGGGTGGGTGAACGCCCAGGTCCGTGCGCGATACTGAGGGCATGTCTGCAGGTACCCCCATCTCTCTCGGTATGCCCGCCGCGCCCCCTCCCGTGCTCTCGGCCCGCCGCCCCAGCCGCAAGATCAAGGTCGGCAGCGTCGACGTCGGCGGCGACGCCCCGGTCTCTGTCCAGTCGATGACCACGACCCAGACCACGGACATCAACGCCACGCTGCAGCAGATCGCCGAGCTCACGGCCTCCGGATGCGACATCGTGCGGGTGGCCTGCCCTACTCAGGACGACGCGGACGCGTTGCCGATCATCGCCGGCAAGTCGCAGATCCCGGTGATCGCCGACATCCACTTCCAGCCGAAGTACGTGTACGCGGCGATCGAGGCCGGCTGTGCGGCCGTCCGGGTCAATCCGGGCAACATCCGCAAGTTCGACGACCAGGTCAAGCAGATCGCGGCGGCGGCTTCCGACGCCGGGGTCTCGATCCGGATCGGGGTGAACGCCGGATCGCTCGACAAGCGGATCATGAGCAAGTACGGCAAGGCCACCCCCGAGGCGCTCGTCGAGTCGGCCGTCTGGGAGGCCTCACTGTTCGAGGAGCACGGCTTCCGCGACTTCAAGATCTCGGTCAAGCACAACGACCCCGTGGTGATGGTGCAGGCCTACGAGATGCTGGCCGAGCGGGGTGACTGGCCGCTGCATCTGGGGGTCACCGAGGCCGGGCCGGCGTTCCAGGGCACCATCAAGTCCTCGGTCGCCTTCGGTTCCCTGCTGTCCCGAGGTATCGGTGACACCATCCGGGTCTCGCTGTCGGCGCCGCCGGTGGAGGAGGTCAAGGTCGGCAACCAGATCCTGCAGAGCCTGAACCTGCGGCCCCGCAAGCTCGAGATCGTCTCGTGTCCGTCCTGCGGGCGGGCGCAGGTGGACGTGTACACGTTGGCCGACGAGGTCACCGCCGGGCTCGAAGGCATGGAGGTCCCGCTGCGGGTCGCGGTGATGGGGTGCGTGGTGAACGGCCCCGGTGAGGCGCGTGAGGCGGACCTGGGGGTGGCCAGCGGCAACGGCAAGGGCCAGATCTTCGTCAAAGGCGAGGTCATCAAGACGGTGCCCGAGTCGCAGATCGTCGAGACGCTCATCGAGGAGGCGACCCGTATCGCCGAGCAGATGGAGACCGATCCCGACTCCGAGCCCGTGCCCGGCGGTGCGCCGAGCGTGAGCGTCGGCTGAGGACATACGGATCCTGATCTGAACCATTTCGCCGCGTCCCGCCTGCACCCTCAGCCCCGAGTGCCACTCCCAGCCTCTCGTTCGCGGCTCGAAGTCGTGGTAGTTGGCTGGGGGTGGCGAGAAGGGGGAAGCTGAAAATGGGGTTCGTTCCGGTGCGCCAGCTGGTGCTGGTGGATCTGCTCTCGATGGTCCTCGGGGTACGCCCCGGGGAACGGGCGGTCGTGGCGGTGGACACCGCGGACGAGGCGGGCACGGCCCACCTGTGCGCCGAGCTCAGCGCCCTGGCCGAGCATGTCGCCGGCCGCCCGCTCTCGACGCTCAGCACAAGGACGCTCGAACACCCTCAGGTCGCCGGCCTGGTGCACCGCTTTCGATCCGGAACGCCGATCGCGACCGAGCCGCAGGCACTGACGACGCCCGAGGGTGCGGCATGCGGGGTGCAGCACCCCGGGTGCGACGCCGTCCTGCTGGTGGCCGGCGCCTTCCTGCTGCGGCCGCCCCTGGTCGCCCAGTGGGACGCGTCGGTGTACGTGGACAGCGGGACGGCCTCCTGCAGCGGCGGGATGTACCGGGAGCGGGCGCGGGAGCACCTGGCCACCTGGGTGCTGGACCAACGACGGCGGGAGGCGCCGACGCTGACCTACGGGGCCAGTCCCGGTCCTGACGAGGGCAGAGTCTGAGACAGCAGTGAGCCCGGGCCCACCGGGGACCCGGGCTCACTGGTCAGAGCCTCATGACGGGGTGGTTCAGGCGCCTGCCTTCTCCACGTCCTCGTCCACCCAGTCGAAGGTCTTGGTCACGGCCTTGTTCCACTGCCGGAAGAGGCGCTCACGCTCGGTCTCGTCCATGGACGGCGTCCAGCGGTGGCCCTCGTTCCAGTTGTCGATGACGTCCTGCTCACCGTCCCAGAAGCCGACGGCGATACCGGCCGCGTAGGCCGCTCCGAGTGCCGTGGTCTCGGCGATCTCGGGCCGCACCACATCCACACCGAGGATGTCCGCCTGGAACTGCATCAGCGTCTCGTTGGCGATCATGCCGCCGTCGACCCTCAGCTCTTTCACGTCCACCCCGGAGTCGGCGTTCATGGCCTCGGCCACCTCACGGGTCTGGTAGGCCGTAGCCTCGAGCGCCGCACGAGCGATATGCCCCTTGTTGACGAACCGGGTGAGGCCGACGATGGCGCCGCGCGCGTCCGACTTCCAGTGTGGCGCGAACAGACCCGAGAACGCCGGCACGAAGTACGCCCCACCGTTGTCGTCGACGTCCTTGGCGAGGTCCTCGATCTGAGGCGCGTCGTCGATCAGGCCGATGTTGTCCCGCAGCCACTGGATCAGCGAGCCGCTCACGGCGATGGAGCCCTCCAAGGCATAGATCGCGTCCTGGTCGCCGATCTTGTAGCACAGCGTCGTCAGCAGGCCGTTTTCGCTGGGCACGACCTCGGTGCCGGTGTTGAGCAGCATGAAGTTGCCGGTGCCGTAGGTGTTCTTGCTCATGCCCTTCTCGAAGCAGGCTTGGCCGAACGTCGCCGCCTGCTGGTCGCCGAGAATGCCGGCGATCGGCACACCGAGCTTCGTGGACTCGCCGTACACCTCCGAGCAGGACTTGATCTCTGGAAGCATCGACATCGGGATGCCCATATCGGCGGCGATGCCCTCGTCCCAGCTCAGACTCTTCAGGTCCATGAGCATGGTGCGCGAGGCGTTGGTCACGTCGGTGACGTGCACGCCACCGTCGACCCCGCCGGTGAGGTTCCACAGGGTCCACGTGTCCGTGGTGCCGAACAGCAGGTCGCCGGCATCGGCCTTCTCGCGGGCGCCTTCGACGTTGTCCAGGATCCACTTCACCTTCGGGCCGGCGAAGTACGTTGCCAGAGGGAGGCCGCAGATCGCCTTGTACTTGTCCGCTCCCTCGTCACCGCCGAGCTCCTCGGCGATCTTGTCGGTGCGGGTGTCCTGCCAGACGATGGCGTTGTAGACCGGCTCACCGGTGTTCTTGTCCCAGACCACGGCGGTCTCGCGCTGGTTGGTGATGCCGATAGCGGCGATATCGGAGTTGGCGGCGTTGGCCTTGCCCAGGCAGTTGCCGATCACCTCGCGGGTGTTGTCCCAGATCTCGACAGGGTCGTGCTCGACCCATCCCGCTTTGGGGAAGATCTGCTCGTGCTCCTTCTGCCCCGTGGCGTGGATCTTCCCGTCGTGCGTGAACAGGATCGCTCGGGTGCTGGTGGTGCCTTGGTCGATCGCGAGTACAAAGTCGGCCATGAGTTACTACTCCTCCACGTCGTTGTGTCGTCGTGCTTGCGTGTGTTGTCGTGCGGGATGGGATGGCTCAGAGCACCACGGCGCCCAGAAGACCGGCGATCACTCCTCCGACAATCGGGCCGGCCACCGGGACCCAGGAGTAGGCCCAGTCGCTGGGCCCCTTCCCACGGATCGGCAGGACGGCGTGGGCGATACGAGGCCCGAGGTCACGGGCCGGGTTGATGGCGTATCCGGTAGGTCCGCCGAGACTAGCGCCGATGCCGACGACCAGCAGGGCGACGGCCAACGGGCCGAGTCCAGAGGGGGTGTTCGCGAACGAGAGGATCACGAACACCAGCACGAACGTCCCGATCACCTCGGTGATGAAGTTCCACGGGATGTTGCGGATCTCCGGGCCGGTGGAGAACACGCCCAGCTTCACCGCGGGGTCGGCGTCCTCGTTGAAATGGTCCTTGTGCGCGGCCCAGGCCAGCACCGCGCCCAGGAACGCGCCGACCATCTGGCCGGCGAGATAGACCAGCGTACTGGTGAACGTGACCGCGACATCGGCTTCTCCGCCGTAGGTCTCGGCGCCGTTCGCAAGCAGCCCGAAGGTCACCGCGGGGTTGATGTGGGCACCGGACTTGTAGGCGACATAGACACCGGAGAAGACGCCGAGGCCCCAGCCGAAGTTGATCATCAGCCAGCCGCCGTTGAACCCCTTCGTCTTGGGAAGGATGGCGTTGGCCACCACACCGCAGCCGAAAAGGAGAAGCATGGCGGTCCCTAGGACCTCCGAGAGGAATACTTGACCCATGCGCTGATCGCTCCGTTCTTCTGTGTGAGAGCGGCGACGGCGGGCGCCGGCGCCGGGTCAGGGGTCCGGTGCTCAGCCGGTGGGGGCGCCGACCGGCTGCATCGGAGCGGGGTCGCCGACATGACCCCGTGCGCGAGCAGCTGCGGAGTCGTCCGGCTGCTGCGCGGCGGCCTCCTCGGCCTCCATCTGCTGGCGGTACGAGGCGATCTCGGCCTCTTCCTTCTGGCTGTCCCAGCCCAGCCGGTCCGCTGCGATCGCGGCGACCTCGGGTAGGGCGTTCATCCCCTTGCGCTCGACCTCGTACACCAGGCGAGTGCGCCGCATCATGAGGTCCTCCATGTGCAGCACGCCCTCGTGCGTGCACGCGTAGGCGACCTCGACCCGCAGGTAGGCAGGGGCCTTCTCCAGCGGTTCGGCCAGAGACGGGTCCTGCTCGATGAGCTCCAACAGCTCGTGGATCAGGGAGCCGTAGCGGTGCAGGAGGTGGTCCACCATGACCTCGCTCCAGCCGAACTTCTCGGCCAGCGCAGGCATGCGGCGCCTCATCGCCCCTTCGCCGACCGCACCGAGCAACGGGATCTCGTCGGTGATGCACGGAAGGTCCTCGGCGCGGTCGCCCAGCGCGAAGTCGACCGCGTCCTTGGCCATGACGCGGTAGGTCGTCAGCTTGCCACCTCCGACGACCGTCAGCCCGGGTACCGGACTGGCCACGGTGTGCTCGCGGCTGACCTTGGAGGAGCCGGTACCCTCCTTGGTCCCGGGCTGCAGCAAGGGACGCAGACCGGCATACCAGCCGACGACGTCGTCGCGGGTGAGCTCCGTGCTCAGCACGCTGTTGGCGTGCTCGAGCACGTACTCGATGTCTGCCGAGGTGGCAACCGGGTGCTGCCGGCCCTCCTCCCACGCCGTGTCGGTGGTGCCGACGATCCAGTAGCGCGACCAGGGTACGAAGAAGAGCACTGAGGTCTCGGTCTGGATCAGCACGCCCGAGGTTCCGGAGAGCCGTTCACGGGGGATCACCAGGTGGATGCCCTTGGACGCGAGGACGTGCAGGCCCCCGTCGGTGTCCGCGAGATCGCCGACGTCGTCCGTCCACACTCCCGTGCAGTTGATGATGTGCTTGGCGCGGCACTCGATCTCGTCCCCCGTCTCCAGGTCTTTCAGCACCGCCCCGTCGACCCGTCCCTCCTCGTCCTTGGTGATCCTCACGACCTGGGTGCGGCTGGCGGCGTGTGCACCGTAGGAGACCGCCGTGCGCACCAGGGTCGAGACGAGGCGGGCGTCGTCCACGGTGGCGTCGTAGTACTCGACCGCGCCGATCGCCGCTTCATGGTCCAGGTCCGGGAACTTGCGCTGCAGTCCCTTGCGGGAGCGGTGCCTGTGGATCGGCAGCGCCCGCCGCCCCGGCATGAGGTTGGCCAGCGCGTCGTAGAGCGTGACCCCCGCGCCGTAGTAGGCACGCTGCCACATCCGGTGCTCCAGCGGGATCAGGAACGGCATGGCGCGGACCAGATGGGGAGCCAGCCGGGTCAGCAGGAGACCCCGCTCGGTCAGCGCCTCGTGGACCAGCTTGAAGTCGAGCATCTGCAGGTACCGCAGGCCACCGTGCACGAGCTTGGTCGACCACTGAGAGGTTCCGGAGGCCCAGTCCTGGGCCTCCACCACCACGGTGTCCAGGCCGCGTGTGGTGGCGTCCAGGGCCACCCCCGCACCGGTCACGCCCCCGCCGATCACCAGGACGTCGATGGGCTCACCCGCCCCCGAGCTCTCGGCGAGCTTCTGCAGGGTGTGGCGACGAGTCTCGACGGTCAGCGGCATTGCTTTCACGGTGGTCCTCCTGGGTGATGATCCTGCTGCGAGCGGACGTTCTTGGCAAGCCTGTGCGGAGCCAGACGAACCATCACCGTACCCCGCAACGCGCGTCGACAGAGGGTGAGGTGTGAGGCAGGCTGGCCTCATGTTGGGAGCCGGCACAGCGGTCAAGCCCTTGGGCGAGTCGGACCGCGACTTCGCGCTCGGACTGTGCGCCGCCGACCCCGACATGCACGTGTTCGTCGCCGCCCGGATCCTGGAAGGCGGGCTCTCCGACGGCAGAGCGGCGACCTTGGGCTACGACCGTGGCAGGCGTTCTGCGCTGTGCTGGTCTGCGGCCAACGTGGTGCCCGTGGGCGGGGACCGCAAGGCGATGGTCGCGCTGGCTGACGCAGTCTGTGGGCGGCGCCGGTTCGCCTCGTCGCTGTTCGGACCGTCCGAGCTGGTGCAGGCCATGTGGGCGCACCTCGAGCCGGCCTGGGGGCCCGCGCGTGAGGTTCGTGAGGTTCAGCCGGTACTGACGATGCGCGAGCTGCCCAGTCATACGGGTCACCGCCTCGACCCCGAGGTACGCCTGGCGACCGAGGATGAGGTGTCCATCGTGATGCCGGCCGCTGAGGCCATGTTCACCGAGGAGATCGGCTACCCGCCCTACCGCGGGTCAGGGTCGACCTACCGGGCCGGTGTCGCTGCGCTCATCCGCCGCGGGCACACCTTGGTGCGGGTGGAGGAGGGGCGCGTGGTGTTCAAGGCGGACTTCGGGTCGGTGGCCCTGGGCGCAGCACAGGTGCAGGGCGTGTGGGTCCATCCCGAGCTGCGGGGCAGGGGGCTCGCGGTGCCGGCGATGGCCAGCGTGGTCGAGCACGCGCTGAAGCATGTCGCCCGATCGGTCACCCTCTACGTCAACGACTACAACACCGCGGCGCTGGCCACCTACCGGCGACTGGGGATGGTGCAGTCGGGAGTCTTCAGCACCATCCTCCTGTGACGGTAGGCACTACCGTGGCCGATGTGTACGACCTGGAGGGCCTGCGCGCCCAGTTCCCCGCGCTGTCCGGCGGCCTGGCCTTCTTCGACGGGCCGGGCGGGTCGCAGACGCCGTCGGTCGTGGCCGAGCGCATCAGCGAGGTGATGCTCGCAGGGTTGAGCAACCGGGACCGGGGCACCCCGACCGGGCGGCGCGCTGACGACATCGTGGGCCTGGCCCGGGAGGCGATGGGCGACCTGCTCGGCGCCGACGCGGGCACGGTCGTGTTCGGCCGGAGCATGACGGCACTGACCTACGACCTGGCCCGCACCCTGGCCCGGCAGTGGACGCCGGGCGAGGAGGTCGTCGTGACCTCGTTGGACCACGATGCGAACGTGCGCCCCTGGGTGCAGGCGGCCCGCGCCAGCGGCTGCGCTGTCCGCTGGGCCCACTTCGACCCGGCCAGCGGCGAGCTACCGCCCCAGGCCGTCACCGAGGCGATCACGGGCCGCACCCGCGTCGTCGCGCTCACTGCGGCCTCCAACGTGCTCGGTACCCGGCCTGAGCTGGCCCAGGTGATCGGCGCGGCCCGCGAGGTGGGTGCGCTGGTGGTCATCGACGCCGTCCACCTTGCGCCGCACGCGCCGGTGGACCTGGCGGGGTGGGATGCCGACGTGGTGCTGTGCTCGCCGTACAAGTTCTTCGGCCCGCACCTGGGAGTCCTCGCCGGCCGCGCTCCGCTGCTGGAGTCGCTGCGCCCGGACAAGCTTCTGCCTGCACCGGACCGGGTGCCGGAGCGCTTCGAGCTCGGGACCCTTCCCTACGAGCTGCTGGCCGGCACGCTGGCGGCGGTGGAGCTCATCGCCGGGCTGGACCCGGGCGGTGCCGGCACGCGACGCCAGCGACTGCTGGCGAGCTACCGCGAGCTCGAGGACCACGAACAGACCCTGCTGCGCCGGCTGGAGGCGGGTCTGGACACCATCGACGGCTTGGTGCGGTACTCCAGAGCCGCTCATCGGACACCGACGTCGTACTTCGCGCTGGCTCACCGCGCCAGCGCCGAGGTCAGTGCCGTCTGCGCCCGAGCGGGGATCAATGCGCCGGCCGGCCACTTCTACGCTCTCGAGGCCTCGCGTCGGCTGGGTCTCGGTGACACGGGGGCGGTGCGCGCCGGAATGGCGCCGTACACCACCGAAGCGGAGGTCGACCGCCTCCTGGAGGCGGTGGCCCAGGCCGCCTGAGCGTTATCCTCACCGCAGCGGTCGGCCTCGACCGGCCGCCTCACCCCGACGGAGGAGTACGTCCGCATGTCCCTGCGCATGTCCACCCTGTTTCTGCGCACCCTGCGCCAGGACCCCGCCGACGCCGAGCTGCCCGGGCACCGCCTCCTGCTCCGCGCGGGCTATGTGCGGCGTGTGGCGCCGGGGATCTACTCCTGGCTGCCGCTGGGGCTGCGCGTGCTGCACAAGGTGGAGCAGATCGTGCGCGAGGAGATGGACTTGATCGGCGGGCAGGAGGTCCGCTTCCCCGCGCTGCTGCCGCGGGAACCCTACGAGGCGACCCACCGGTGGACCGACTACGGCGACAACCTGTTTCGGCTCGTCGACCGCAAGGGTGCCGACATGCTTCTCGGTCCGACGCACGAGGAGCTGTTCACCCTGGCGGTGCGAGACCTGTTCTCCTCCTACAAGGACCTCCCGCTCACGCTGTACCAGATCCAGACCAAGTACCGGGACGAGGCCAGGCCACGAGCAGGGCTGCTGCGGGGCCGGGAGTTCATCATGAAGGACTCCTACTCCTTCGACGTCTCCGACGCCGGGCTGGAGGAGGCCTACCAACGTCATCGGCGGGCCTATACCGCGATCTTCGACCGGTTGGGCTTCGACTACGTCATCGTCGCGGCGGACTCCGGCGCCATGGGCGGGTCAGCGAGCGAGGAGTTTCTCGCTCTGAGCCCGCACGGTGAGGACACGTTCGTCCGGTGCGAGACCAGCGGCTACGCGGCCAACGTCGAGGCGGTGGTGATTCCGCAGGCGGCACCGGTCGACGCCTCGGATGTGCCGCCCGCGCAGGTGCACGACACCCCGGACACGCCGACCATCGAGACCCTGGTGCAGAGGGCGAACGAGCGCCACCCCCGCCCGGACGGGCGCGCATGGACCGCCGCAGACACGCTCAAGAACGTGCTGGTGATGCTCGCCCACCCGGACGGGACACGCCGGCCCATGGCCGTCGGGGTGCCGGGTGACCGTGAGGTGGACCCGAAGCGTCTGGAGGCGGCGGTCGCCCCGGCGACCGTGGAGCCCTTCGAAGAGAAGGACTTCGAGAGCCACCCCGTGCTGGCGAAGGGTTACATCGGCCCGGGGGTGCTGGGGGAGCAGCGCAGCAGCGGCATCCCCTACCGCCTCGACCCCTCCATCGCCGAGGGCTCGGCCTGGGTCACCGGGGCCGACCAGCACGGCAAGCATGTCTTCGACCTGGTCTACGGTCGCGACTTCACCGCCGACGGCACCATCCAGGCGGCCAACATCCGCGACGGCGACCCCAGCCCCGACGGTGCCGGAACGCTCAGCCTCTCGCGCGGGATCGAGATGGGCCACATCTTCCAGCTCGGGCGGAAGTACGCCGAGGCGCTCGGCTTGAAGGTGCTGGACGAGCACGGCCGGTTGGTCACCGTCACGATGGGGTCCTACGGCGTCGGCGTGAGCCGCGCGGTGGCCGCCGTGGCCGAGGCGACCTGTGACGACATCGGCCTGTCCTGGCCGCGGACCCTGGCCCCTGCCGACGTCCACGTGGTCGCCGCGGGCAAGGATGCCGCCCTCTTCGCCGCGGCCGAGTCGCTGGTGGGCGACCTCGAGGAAGCCGGCCTCGAGGTCGTGTACGACGACCGGTCGCGTGTCTCGCCCGGGGTGAAGTTCAAGGACGCCGAGCTGCTCGGGGTGCCGACCATCGTCGTGCTCGGTCGCGGGCTGGCGAACGGGGTCGTCGAGCTGAAGGACCGGCGCACCGCGCAGCGCCGCGAGGTCGCGGTCGAGGACGCCGTGGACGAGATCCTCAGCGAAGTCCGTCCGTGACCGAGGCGGAGCCGGCCGTGCAGACGGCCGCGGCGGGCGGTGCCGGTGCCGACTGTGCGGCCGTCATCTTCGACTGGGGAGGCACCCTCACCCCGTGGCACACGGTCGATGTGCTCGACATCTGGCACCGCACGTTCGCCCACCCCACCCACCCCGATGACCCTGAGGCGGCGCGCGACCTGGCCCGTACCCTGCTCGAGTTCGACGCGATGCTCTGGGCGCGAGGTCGCGAGGAACACCGCAGCAGCACCTTCGAGGAGGTGCTGAGCCTGACGAGCGAGCGGACGGGCCTGGCGCGCTCGATACTGGACACCGAGTCCAACCGGAACGCCTACGCGCAGGCCTGGGAGCCGTACACCTGGACCGACCCGCACGTGCTTCCGCTGTGGACCTGGCTGCGCGAGCAGGGCATCGCCGTCGGGGTGCTGTCGAACACCATCTGGAGCCGGGAGTACCACCGCGGCCTGTTCGAACGCGACGGGGTGCTGCACCTGATCGACGGCGACGTCTACTCCAGTGAGATGCCCTGGGTGAAGCCGCACGCCGCGGCGTTCCACGCGGCGGCAGCGGCGGTCGGCGCCGCAGCGGAAGCCTGCGTCTACGTCGGCGACCGGTTGTACGAGGACATCTGGGGCCCGCAGCAGATCGGCATGCGCACCATCCACATTCCGCACAGCACTCTGCCGCAAGAGCAGGTCGTGCCGGTGGACACCCAGCCGCACGCCGTGGCCCACACCGTGGCGGAGGTGGCAGGGATCGTGTCCGGGTGGCGGGGCGACGCCGTCCGGTCGACGGCGCAGCCGTGATCAGCGAGGTCTCGCTGACGCTGCTGCTGTTCCTCGTCCTGGCCGGGTTCACCGCAGGATGGGTGGACGCGGTGGTCGGCGGTGGGGGGTTGGTCCAGCTGCCTGCCCTGCTGATCGGCTTCCCGGGGGCCACCCCGGTGCAGATCCTCGCGACGAACAAGCTGGGCTCCATCTGCGGGACGACGACGAGCGCGGTCACCTACTACCGTCGAGTCAGACCGGACCTGCGCACGGCCCTGCCGCTGGCCGCGGCGGCCCTGGCGGGGAGCGCTTGCGGGGCGCTGGTCGCCTCCCGGATCCCCGGCGAGGCCTTCGACCCGATCATCCTCGTGGTCCTGGTGGCTGTCGGGGCGTACACGCTGCTCAAGCCGGACCTCGGGTCGATCTCGGCGCTGAGGTTCTCCGGGCGCAGCCACGTCGCCGTGGCCGGGGTGGTGGGCTTCTCGCTGGGCGCCTACGACGGCGTGCTCGGCCCCGGGACCGGGTCGTTCCTGGTGTTCGCCCTGGTGGGGCTGCTCGGGTACGGCTTCCTGCAGGCCAGCGCCAAGGCCAAGATCGCGAACTTCGCCACCAACCTGGGGGCACTGCTGGTCTTCGTCCCGCAGGGAGTGGTGATGTGGCAGATCGGGCTGCTGATGGGGGTCTGCAACGTGGCCGGGGGCTACCTGGGGGCACGGACCGCCGTGGCCAAGGGCAGCGCCTTCGTGCGCGTCGTGTTCGTGACCGTGGTCGGCGCGTTCATCCTCAAGATCGGCTACGACACGCTCGCGCCCCTGCTCTGAGACCGGCGGGTGTCAGCCCGGGTGCAGCGCGCGCCGCAGCTCCTCGGGGTCGGTGATCGGTGCCTGACAGACCGTGCCGCGACACAGATATGCGGTGTCCCGGCCGCCGACCGCAGGACGCTCGGCCAAGAGCGGTGCCGTCTCGGCCTGGCCGCCGTGTCTGCCCGAAAGGACCGCCATTCCCGGCGGCGTCTGCCGCATGACATCCGCCAGTGCGCCGTTGGCCACGGACACGGCGAGCACCGCCGGCCCGGTGGCGAGATCCTCGGCCGCGCACAGGGTCCATCCCGCGAACCGAGGAGCCTGTGTGGCCACCGACCCCATCGGGGCCAGGGCCGCCTCCCCGGCGTCGAGATGGTGTGCTGAGCCGGCCATCACGCCATAGCGGATCAAGGCTCCCGCCAGTGCGGACTGACCGCACGGCTCAGCGTTGTCGGTGCGGGAGCGCGGACGCATGACCAAGTCACCGACGTCGGAGTCGTTGTCGCTGACGCTCAGGCCATCCTCGGTGCGCACGGTGAACTGGGCCATCGCCACCTCGAGTATCTCGCCGGCGCGGAGGAGCCAGTGCGGGCGCGCCGTGACCGCGTGCAGCACCACGAGGGCTTCGACGAGGGCTGCGTAGTCCTCGGCTACGCCGCGTGCCGCGCCCACCTGGCCGTCCCGGGAGCTGCGCCGTAGCCGTCCGTCGACGACATGGCGCTGCAGCATCAGGTCGGCGCAGCGTTGCGCGACGTCGATCCAGTCCGGCTCGCCGAAGTACCACCCTGCCTCGGCCAGGGCGGCGACCGTCCAGGCGTTCCAGGCGGTGACGACCTTGTCGTCGCGACCAGGCTGTGGCCGCAGGGTGCGGTGCAGGTCCAGGCGCTCGCGCACCGAAGCGAACCACTGCTCGTCGTCAGGGTCCTTGAGCCGCTGCAACGTGGAGGTGCCATGCTCGAAGGTGCCTGCTGGGGTGACGCCGAACAGCTCTGCCGCGCGGGCGCCGTCCTGCTCGCCCAGGGCATGCGCGAGCTGCTCCGGTGTCCAGACGTAGGTCGCCCCCTCCACGCCGCCGGTGTCCGCGTCCAGCGACGAGGCGAACCCGGCGTCCTGCGTCCACATCTCACGCAACAACCAGTCGACGGTCTCCGACACCACGCGGCGGGCCAGCCGGTGGTCCGCTGCGTGCTCGCGGGTGTCCGTGCGGCTGACCCGGGCCAGGTCGGTGTAGACGCGCAGCAGCAGCGCGTTGTCGTAGAGCATCTTCTCGAAGTGCGGCACCACCCACGCCTGGTCCACGGCATAGCGGGCGAACCCCCCGCCGATCTGGTCGTACATCCCACTGCGGGCCATGGCGCGCAGGGTGCCCCGGGCCATCTCGTCGGCCCGTTCGCTCCCCGTGCGTGCGCCGTGACGCAGCAGGAAGGCCAGCGTCATCGACGGCGGGAACTTCGGTGCCCCGCCGAACCCGCCGTGGGCGGCGTCGTAGTCTCCGGCCAGCCGGCCCACCGCCGCCGCGCAGACCGCCTCGTCGACCGGGTGGGCGGACTCGGCCCGGTCGGCCGCGGTGCTGAGTGTGTGGACGACGTGTGCCCCTCCGGCTCGCACCTCGTCCTCACGGTCGGCCCAGGTCTGGCGAGCGGAGTGCAGCAGGTGCAGGAACTCCTGGCGAGGCAGGTAGGTGCCGCACCAGAACGGCTCAGCCTCCGGGGTGAGCACGCAGGTCATCGGCCACCCGGCGTGCCCGGTCATGGCCGACGTGGCCTGCATGTAGACCGAGTCGACATCGGGCCGCTCTTCGCGGTCCACCTTGATGGAGACGAAGGATGAGTTCAACGTCTCGGCGACCTGCGGATCCTCGAACGACTCGTGGGCCATGACGTGACACCAGTGACAGGCCGCGTAGCCCACCGAGAGCAGAATCGGCACGTTCCGGGCCCGGGCCTCCTCGAAGGCGGCGGGAGCCCAGGGCCACCAGTCCACCGGGTTGGCTGCGTGCTGCAGCAAGTACGGTGACGTGGCCTCGCGAAGGCGGTTGCTCATACGTGGCCCTTTCACCGGCGGCTGCTCACCTCGACATGTTCGCAGACGGCACAGCCGCGGGCGGTCGCGCCGCGGACCCGTGGCTGCCGGGAGGTTGGTCGGTGCCGCCCTTTAGGCTCGTGCCTATGAGTGAGAACACCACCGACAGCGGCGCCGAGCAGGAGATGCTCGGGTCGCAGACGCCGCAGACCAACGACCAGCTCGACAAGGACCCGAACGACTGGGTCACCGGTGAGGAGCCGATGACCGCCGCGCAGCGCAGCTACCTGGACACCTTGGCGAGCCAGGCCGGAGAGCAGCTATCGGCCGACCTCACCAAGGCCGAGGCCTCCGAGCACATCGACCGGCTACAGGACAAGGTCGGAGGAGCGGGCACCTGAGTCCGCCCTCGGCACAAGGCGCCACGCTTCCGCGCTCCCCTCGCTCGGCGGCGGGGCCGCCCCTGACCTCACGCCCCTTGATGAGTCAGTTCTGGGCCGACATCGCGTTCTTGCACTGGCGGGTCGACCCTGCGTGTCTGGTGCCCTTCATGCCGAAGGGCGCCCGCCCAGATGTTCACGACGGATCCGCGTGGGTGGGCCTGTTGCCGTTCCGGATGCGTCGCGCCGGATTCGGTGCCGGCCCGCCCGTCCCGTGGTTCGGTACGTTCTGGGAGACCAACGTACGGATCTACAGCACCGATGGGCACGGACGCCCCGGAGTGGTGTTCCTCTCCCTGGAGGCAGAACGGCTGGCGGTGGTGCTGGGCGCTCGCGCCGCCTTCGCCGTCCCCTACTTCTGGGCCCGCATGTCCGGAGCGCGAACCTCCCAGGCGACCATGCACTACCGCACTCGGCGTCGGGGCGCGCGCCGTTCCCCGGCGAGCCGGATCGACCTCCGTGTCGGTCGACCGATCCACCGCCCAGACCCCACCCAGGTGTTTCTCAGTGCCCGCTTCGGGCTGCACACGCAGGTGGCCGGCCGCGGCGTCTGGGTCCCGAACACACATCGGCCGTGGCCCCTGCGGCGCGCGGAGGTCACCGAGCTGCAGGACGAGCTGGTGGCCGCCACCGGGCTGCCCGACCTGCCGGCGCAACGTCGCCCCGACCACGTGATGT
>NZ_DATFMA010000054.1:0-3161 GCF_035267225.1 Ornithinimicrobium sp. | reverse complement strand
CCAGTTGAGACCTCAGAAGGCCCCTGTCCGGATGTGTCCCGTGCAGAGGCCCTCCCGCCTGCTCCCCCGATTGGACTCGAACCAACAACCCTTCGATTAACAGTCGAATGCTCTGCCAATTGAGCTACAGGGGAAGGAGTGAAGCGGAGGCTGACTGTACCAAAACGGGGGTCTTGCTACGAATCTCCACGACCGTCGTCGGCGGTCCGCTGGGGTGGCAGGCCGACCGCGGTGCGCACCTCGGCACGCACCTTCTCCACCTCGGCGACGAGCTCGGCGTCGGTCGGGCTACTCCCCGGGCCCCAGACCACCTGGTCGATGAGCTCGCGGGTGCGCAGGACCGAGCGCACACTGACCCGGGCGGTGCGTCGCGGACCGACCGAGACCTCCCGAGCCTGGACGACACTGGCCGAGACGCGCTCACGCAAGACCTGGGGCACCCGCCCGGGTCCGGTCCGCGTGCCCAGCACCCACTGCATCGCGCGAACGCCACCGACCCAGCTCAGGCTCAGCGTGGCCGACTCCGGGTCCCAGGCCCCGGTCGCCACCTCGTGCCACCCCCGCTCCATGCCCACGGTGCCAGCCTCCACCACCACCAGCACCCGGAAGGTCGTCAGCACTAGCCACTCCGGCGAGGTGTCGTCCTGCGCCGCCGCCAGCACCGACTCCCCCCGCTGCAGCGACAGGCGGATATCGGTCGGCAGCTTGGCGGGCCCCTCCGGCCGCTGGACAGCACTGCCTTGTCGACGTCGGCTCCATCTCATCCTCACTCCACTCTGGCCCGCAACCGGGCCCGCTCGCGGTGCAGCATCGTGAGCTCCTCACTGAGGGCTCGGGTGGCCTCCTGGTCCGATGCGCTGCGCTGCAACGCGCTGAGCGCGGCGTCGATCCGCTGGCCGAGGGACGCGTCGACGACCCGGTCGACCAGGGAGTCGACATACCGCAACGGCGGCTCACCGGAGCCCGGCTCCAACGTCACCGGCAGGCCGGCCACGACCAGCTCGGCCACCATCGGCGCCACCAGCGGAGGCGTCTGGCCGGCGACTGCGCTCGTCCAACCGGCCGCACTCATCTGCTCGGCCGCGGCGATCCCGCCGGCCTGGCGCACCGCGTGCCAGATGGACTGATGGGCCGGAGCGCGGAAACCGTGCACCGGAAGTGCGTCGACGTCCTCAGCGACCAAGCAGTGTGGGTACTGCAGGGCCACCTGCAGCAGCTGGCGCTCCGCCGCCACGACCGGGTCTCGCAGGTCCGGCACCGGAAGCGCCGGACCTGCGTCCTCGGGTGAATGCTCCGGGGCGGCTCGGGGCTCGGGGTGGGCAGGCTCGCGGGGCTTGCCCTGCCCGGGGCCGGCCACCTCGTGAGCGAAGCGCTGCGCGTCCACACCCAGCCAACCGGCCACGCTGCGGACGTACTCCGCGCGCAGCGTCGAGTCCCGGATAGCGGCGACGATCGGCGCCACGGCCCGCATCGCGTCCACCCGTTGCTCGGTCCGGTCCAGATCGTAGGGCGCCATCGTCGTGCGCACGGCGAAGTCGAACATGGGCACGGCCCCGTCGATGAGCTCACGCACGGCACCGTCCCCGGCGGACTGTCGCAGGTCGTTCGGATCCTGACCGGCCGGGGCCACCGCGACGTAGGACTGCGAGGCCCATCGCTGGTCCTGCTCGTAGGCGCGCATCGCCGCCTTCTGACCGGCGGCATCCCCGTCGAAGGTGAAGACCACCCTGGCCGGGGCCACCCCGGGCTCGTCGCGCAGGATCCGCCGCAGCGTCTTGATGTGCTCCACTCCGAACGAGGTACCGCAGGTGGCAACGGCTACCTCGATCCCGGCCATGTGACAGGCCATCACGTCGGTGTACCCCTCGACGATCACCGCCTGCCGGCTGCTGGCCATCGACTTCTTGGCGAGGTCCAGCCCGTACAGCACCGCCGTCTTCTTGTAGATGGGGGTCTCGGCGGTGTTGAGGTACTTGGCGGCGATCCGGTCCTCGTCGAAGAGGCGTCGGGCACCGAAGCCCACCGTGTCGCCGGTGATGTCACGGATCGGCCAGATCACCCGGCCGCGGAAGCGGTCGTACAGGCCCCGCTGCCCGCGGCCCACCAGACCGGCCGAGACGAGCTCGGCCTCACTGAACCCCTTGTCCCGCAGGTGACCGGCCAGGGCACCCCCCGAGGACGGAGCGAACCCGACCTGGAAACTGGTCGCCACTCTCGAGTTGAATCCCTTGCCCCGCAGGAAGTCTCGGGCCGCCCGCGCCTCGGCCGAGTCGAGCAGCGCGGTGTGGTAGAACTCGGCAGCTGCCCGGTTGGCCTCGACCAGCCGGGTGCGCCGGCCCAGGCCCCCGCCCTCGGCGCCGTCGCCCGGCCGGCCCCCCGTGTGCTCCTCGTAGTGCAGCTCCATGCCCAGCTGAGCGGCCAGACGTTCTACAGCCTCGGCGAAGCTCAGGTGGTCGATGGCCATCACGAAGGCCAGGATGTCGCCGCCCTCGCCGCAGCCGAAGCAGTGCCAGGCCCCGGCCGTCGGGCGCACCGTGAACGAGGGCGTCTTCTCGTCGTGGAAGGGGCACAGCCCTTTGAGCGAGCCCGTGCCTGCGGGCCGCAGCGTCACGTGTTCGCGCACCACGTCCTCGATCGAGGCACGCTCCTTGACCGCCTGCACATCGTCGGTCTTGATCAGCCCGGCCACCCACACTCCTGTCCGCTCTGCCGCTGAGTCTAGGCGGCGCCGCGCGAGCTGTGGTGAAGTAGGGATGTGTCCGCCTCCGGCAGTCCCTCGACCACGCTGGACGTCGGTGAGCGCTCGGTGAGGATCTCGAACCCCGATCGCGTGTACTTCCCCCAGGCCGGGCACACCAAGCTCGACCTGGCGCGGTACTACCTGTCGGTGGGTGCAGGCATCGTGACTGCCCTCCAGGAGCGGCCGTGCATGCTGCACCGCTTCCCCGAGGGGATCACCGGTGAGAAGGTGCACCAGAAGCGCCTCCCCCGCGGTGCCCCAGACTGGGTCGAAACGGCGCGGATCCACTTCCCCCGCTGGAACCGGACTGCCGACGAGCTGTGCGTCACCGAGCTGGCCAGCGTCATCTGGGCGGTGCAGATGTCCACGGTGGAGTTCCACCCCTGGAACAGCCGTCGCGCGGACGTGGAGCGGCCCGACG
>NZ_DATFMA010000053.1:0-29429 GCF_035267225.1 Ornithinimicrobium sp. | reverse complement strand
GCTGGCCGGCTTCGAGGCACAGCGGGAGAAGTGGGAGCAGGAGTACGCCGACGCGCACGACCGCTTCGAGGCCCACCGCGCGGCCGTCGCGGCAGCCGAGGCCGAGGCGGAGGACACCCACGCCTCGTCCGGCTCCAGCTCCAGTTCCAGCCCCAAGGCAGGCTCTTCGGCGACGTCCTACTCCTCGGACTCCAGCGCTACGCCCACGGCTTCTTCGCCGGAGCCGGTTCCGGCGGCGCCGGCCGACGAGACCGGCACGCTGGCCTCGGACGAGGCCCTGGCTGCGCTGCGGGAGAAGCTGACCGGCAACTGAGCCCAGCACCGCCCGACACGACGGAGCCCCGCCGCCCATCAGGGCGGCGGGGCTCAGTCGTTGGTCGCGCTGCGCCGGTCGGCTAGGACTTCGACCGCCGTCCGAACCGCCGAGTGCTCGAGGAGCGGGGCTTCGACTCGGTCGAGCCGGACCCCACGTAGTCGTACTTGCCACTCGACAGGGCCTCCGCGGCTTCTTGGGCCACTTCGCGCCTGAGCAGGGAACGCTCCAGCCGCAGCTTCTCGTAGTGTTCCTCGCGCAGCGACCGCACCAGAGCGAAGCACGCCAGGATCATCACGATGGTGAACGGCGCGGCCACGAGGATGGCCATGGTCTGCAGCGCGGCGAGCCCGCCTTGTGGGTTGCCGCTGGCCGTGCCCGCGATGATCAGCGCCGCCGCGATAGCCCCTTCCAGGATGGCCCAGAAGGTGCGGCTCCACATCGGCGGGTTGGGGCTGCCGCCGGTCGAGATCATGTCCACGACGAACGAGCCGGAGTCCGAGCTGGTGACGAAGAAGACCACGATCATCAGCAGGGCCAGTCCGCTGAGCACGGCGCTGCCCGGCACCAGGTCCAGCATCTGGAACAGCGCGGTGTCGGTCGAGACGCCGTCCTCGGGGTCGATGATGCCACCGTCGCGCATGACCTCCTGGTAGAGGGCGGTGCCGCCCAGAGCGACGAACCACATCATGGTCAGCAGGGTCGGCACCAGCAGCACGCCACCGATGAACTCCCGGACGGTGCGGCCTCGCGAGATGCGGGCGATGAAGATGCCGACGAACGGCGACCAGCTCATCCACCAGCCCCAGTAGTAGGTCGTCCAGCCGCCCAGCCAGGACTCTCCGGCCTCACCCTCATAGGGCATGGTGTCGAAGGAGAGCCGCAGGAAGTTCTGCAGGTAGTAGCCGGTCGCGGCCACGGCTTCGCGGAAGATGAACAGCGTCGGACCCGCGATGATGACGAAGACCAGCAGGAACGCGGCAAGGCCGAGGTTGATGTTGGACAGCCACTTGATACCGGTGCCCAGGCCGGAGGCCACGGAGGCCGTGGCAAGGACCGTGATGCCGCCGATGAGGATGACCTGCAAGGTCGGGGTGTTCTCGAAGAAGCCCAGGAACGACAGGCCCGCCCCGACCTGGCTCACGCCGAAGCCCAGCGATGTGGCGACACCGAACAGCGTGCCCACGATGGCCACCACGTCGATGAGGTCCCCGAGCCATCCCTTGACCCGGTCGCCCAGCAACGGCTCGAGCGCCCAACGCACCGAGACCGGCAGGCCGCGTCGGTGGACGGCGTAGGCGACGGATAGACCGACGACGACGTAGATCGCCCACGCGTGCACACCCCAGTGCAGGAACGTCCGTCCCATCGCCTGGGTGGCGATCTCACCGGCCGAGCCCTCGGTGCCCGGGGGCGGGTTGTTGAAGTGGTTCAGCGGCTCGGCGACGCCCCAGAACATCAGACCGATGCCCATACCGGCGCTGAACAGCATGGCGAACCAGGAGAGCAGGCCGAACTCGGGCCCTTCCTCGTCCTTGCCCAGCTTGATGTCGCCGAAACGCGAGAACGCCAGCCAGGCGCAGAACACCACGAAGCCGAAGGTGATCAGCACGTAGTACCAGCCCAGCGTGCCGACGACCGTGTCGTTGGCCGTGGTGATCCAGCCGGACATCTGCTCGGGGAGCAGAATACTCAGCAGAACGACGACGGAGACGACAGTGGCGGCCGGGCCGAACACCCGCGGGGCGATCTTCGGCGTCACCTTCTCTCCCTCGGGGGTTCGGGCTTCCTCGGTGGTACTCATCGCTCTCCTTGAGGTTGGGGCGGATGCCGCAGCGGCCAACGGGAGATCCCAGTATGCTCGCGCAGCGACATTACACCCGCGAGGGTGGGGGCCATGGGGGCGCCACAAGAGGGCATTCTATCCGAGGCGAGGTCGGTCGGGGCAGGGCTCTACGGTGAGAGCATGCGTCCGACCACAGACCTGCAGCGCACGGTGGCACCGATCCGGGTCGAGTCCGACCTCACCCCCAGCGGTGACCAGCCCGCGGCGATCGAGCAGCTGGCGTCTCGAATCTCCGCCGGAGACAGCGATGTCGTGCTGCTGGGGGCGACCGGCACCGGCAAGTCAGCGACGACGGCGTGGCTGGTCGAGGCCGTCCAGCGCCCCACCCTGGTGATGGCTCCGAACAAGACCCTGGCCGCGCAGCTGGCCCACGAGTTCCGCGAGCTGCTGCCTCACAACGCGGTCGAGTACTTCGTCTCCTACTACGACTACTACCAGCCCGAGGCGTACGTGCCCCAGTCGGACACGTACATCGAGAAGGACTCCTCGATCAACGACGAGGTCGAGCGGCTACGCCACTCCGCGACCAACTCCTTACTGACTCGTCGTGACGTCATCGTCGTGGCGTCGGTCTCGTGTATCTATGGCCTGGGCACTCCGCAGGAGTACGTCGACAGGATGGTGCGCCTGCGGGTGGGCGAGCAGATCGACCGCGACGAGCTCCTCCTACGCTTCGTGCAGATGCAGTACCAGCGCAACGACATGGCGTTCACGCGGGGCACGTTCCGGGTGCGTGGCGACACCGTCGAGATCATCCCGCAGTACGAGGAGCTGGCCGTCCGGGTGGAGTTCTTCGGCGACGAGATCGAGCGGCTCTACACTCTGCATCCCCTGACCGGCGAGGTCGTGCGCGAGGAGCAGGAGATGTACGTCTTCCCCGCCTCGCACTACGTGGCCGGCCCGGAACGGATGGAGCGGGCCATCTCCGGGATCGAGAGCGAGCTCGCCGAGCAGCTGCAGCGCTTCGAGCGCGAGGGCAAGATGCTCGAGGCCCAGCGGCTGCGGATGCGAACCAGCTACGACATCGAGATGATGCGCCAGGTCGGCTCCTGCTCGGGGATCGAGAACTACTCCCGGCACATCGACGGACGTGGCCAGGGCTCGGCCCCTAACTGTCTGCTGGACTACTTCCCCGAGGACTTCCTGCTGGTCATCGACGAGTCGCACGTCACCGTCCCCCAGATCGGGGCCATGTACGAAGGGGACATGTCGCGCAAGCGGACTCTCGTCGAGCACGGGTTCCGGCTCCCCAGTGCCATGGACAACCGCCCGCTGAAGTGGGAGGAGTTCCTGGAGCGGATCGGCCAGACCGTCTACCTGTCCGCGACACCCGGCGACTACGAGGTCGCCAAGTCCCCGGGCGGGGTCGTGGAGCAGATCATCCGCCCGACCGGTCTGGTGGACCCCGAGGTCGTCCTCAAGCCCACGCGGGGCCAGATCGACGACCTGCTCGAGGAGATCGCGCGCCGGACCGAGCGGGACGAACGCGTCCTGGTCACCACCCTGACCAAGAAGATGGCCGAGGACCTGACCGACTACCTGCTCGACAAGGGGGTCCGGGTCCGCTATCTGCACTCCGAGGTGGACACGCTGCGTCGGGTGGAGCTCCTGCGTGAGCTGCGGATCGGCGAGTACGACGTCCTGGTCGGCATCAACCTGCTCCGCGAGGGGCTCGACCTGCCGGAGGTGTCCCTGGTGAGCATTCTCGACGCCGACAAGGAGGGCTTCCTGCGCTCGACCCGGTCGCTGATCCAGACCATCGGGCGGGCCGCACGCAACGTCTCCGGTCAGGTGCACATGTATGCCGACCAGGTCACCCCGTCCATGGCGCAGGCGATCGAGGAGACGAACCGACGACGGGCCAAGCAGCTCGACCACAACCGGGCCCACGGCATCGACCCGACGCCCCTGCGCAAGCGCATCGCCGACATCACCGACATGCTGGAGCGCGAGGACGCGGACACCCAGGCCCTGATGGGAAGCGGGCGCAGCCAGTCACGGGGACGGCGCGGGTCGCACGGCGCCGGGACGGTGGCCGCCGACGCCTCCGTGGCGGGCCTGGGCCGACGCGGGGACGACCTGCCGGCGGCCGAGCTGGCGAGTCTCATCCAGGAGCTGACCTCGCAGATGCACACCGCGGCCGGCGAGCTGCATTTCGAGCTGGCCGCGCGGCTGCGCGACGAGGTCTCGGACCTGAAGAAGGAGCTGCGCCAGATGCGGGAAGCTACCGCCTAGCCCTCATACTGAGGACACCTTCGCCGAGTCCTGCCCTCGGCCCGTTGTGTAGGAAAGGCCCGACATGGAGGTTCCGCAGTGGCTGTGGGCCGTCAGCCTCGGCACCGTCTGCGTGATCCTCCTCTTCGACGTCCTGGTCCTGGGGCGACGGCCGCACGAACCGAGCAAGCGTGAGACCGGCACCGCACTGTCGGTCTATATCGGGCTGGCCATCGCCTTCGGCCTAGGGGTGTGGGTGTTCTCCGGGGGCCAGTACGCCGGGGAGTTCTTCGCCGGATGGCTGACCGAGTACTCGCTCAGCATCGACAACCTCTTCGTCTTCCTCATCATCATGGCGAAGTTCGGCGTGCCCCGGCACCTGCAGCAGCGCGCCTTGCTGATCGGGATCGTGATCGCCCTGGTGCTGCGGGGGATCTTCATCGCTGTGGGGGCAGCGGCCATCAACCAGTGGTCCTGGGTGTTCTACCTCTTCGGCGGCTTCCTCATCTACACCGCCGTGAAGCTCATGCGCGAGAACGTGGGTGACAACACCCACGACGACGAGGAGTTCGAGGAGAACGCGCTGCTGCGATGGGTGGAGAAGCGCTTCCCCGCGACCAAGTCCTGGGACGCAGGCACCAAGCTGCGCACGGTCGAGAACGGCAGCACCGTGGTCACCCCGATGTTCGTCGTCATCATCGCCCTGGGCACCACCGACCTGTTGTTCGCTCTGGACTCCATCCCCGCCATCTTCGGTCTCACTCGCGAGCCCTACCTGGTCCTCATGGCCAACGTCTTCGCCCTGATGGGGCTGCGGCAGCTGTACTTCCTCATCGGCGACCTCCTCAAACGGCTGGTGTACCTGGGAATCGGCTTGTCGGTCCTGCTCGCCGTCATCGGCGTCAAGCTCGTCATGCACGCCCTACACGAGAACACGCTGCCGTTCCTCAACGGTGGGGAGCACATCGAGGCCGTTCCAGAGGTGCCGATCTGGCTCTCCCTCGTGCTCATCGTGAGCATTCTCGGGGTGACGGCGATAGCCAGCCTGGTCAAGAGCCGCCGCGACGTCGCGGCCGGGCATGACCTCCCGGAAGCCCACCTGGAGCAGTTCTCGGCGCGCCCGCATCACCACCACGAGCACCGCGAAGAGCACCACGACGAGGGGCAGGAGGAGCGCAGCCGGCCCCCGGGACGGGGGTAGGAGCGCGACTCTAGCCGCCGGCGGCGGCCGTGGTGTGCCCCCGCGGGCGGGGGCGTCCGAGCACGGTGATGCTGGCCAGGACCACGAGCGCCATCCCCGAGATCTGCAGCGTGTCCAACGTCTGGCCGAGCACCAGCAGCCCGGCGAAGGCGGCTACGGCGGGTTCGAGGCTGAGGAGCACGCCGAAGACCGCGGTGGCCAAACGCCGCAGCGCGAGTAGCTCGAGGGAGTAGGGGACGGCCGAGGACAGCAACGCGACGGTGAATCCCAGCCCGAGCACCTCCCAGTGCAGGACCAGGCCGGCGCTGCGCCCTGCGAGGGCGCTGACCGCCAGCATGAGCACCGCGCCGATGCTCATCGCGACCGCCATCCCGTCCAGCCCGGTGAACCGAGCGCCGGTGCGTTCACTGGCCAGGATGTAGGCGGCCCAGCCTGCGCCCGCTGTCGCCGCCAGGCCCACTCCCACCACGTCGATCTCGGTCCAGCCCACCGAGGCCACCTCGGAGATCAGGACCACCCCGACCAGGGCGGCAACCACGGCGACTCCGTCACTGAGCCTGCGCGAGAGCACCGCCGCCAGGGTCAGCGGGCCCAAGAACTCGATCGTGACGGCGACGCCGAGCGGGAGCCTGGCCAACGAGCCGTAGAAGGCAAGGTTCATGCCCACGAGGGTCAGCGCGAACCAGGTCACCACCATCCAGTCGGACCGGGTTCGACCTCTCACCCGCGGCCGCACCGTGGCCAGCAGCACCAGGGCCGCGAGCACCAGTCTGAGCGCCACGGAGAGCACCACGCCGACCAGCGGCAGCAGCAAGGCCGCCATGGCCCCGCCGAACTGCACGGACACCACGGCGGCCAGCACCAGTGCGACCGGTGGTACCGCCGGTCCCGTTGACTGCGTGCGCAGTGCAGACCGGGAGGCCCTCACCATCCGCGCTGACGCCACTGCCTGAGGTGAGGGCGCTCGGCGCCGATCGTGGTGCCGGCGCCGTGTCCGGGCAGAACCAGAGTCTCGTCGGCGAACTCGGCGAACACACGCTGCTCCAGGTCGTCCATGAGCGAGGTGAAGTCCGCTGCGGACTCCGTCTTGCCGGGTCCACCGGGAAAGAGACTGTCTCCGGTGAGGAGCACACGGGTGCCCGCTGCGTCGCCACCGGGCACCGACAGGGCGATCGACCCAGGAGTGTGGCCGCGAAGCGCGACCACCTCCGCGGTGAGGTCACCGATGCGGACGGTGTCGCCGTGGGCCAGCCGCACCTGGGGGGGAGTCGGAAGGGAGTCGGCGTCGTCCACCCCGGCGCAGGTCGTGGCACCGCTGACGTCCGCGACCTCGGCCAGCGCACGGTGGTGGTCCCAGTGCCGGTGCGTGGTGACGATGAGGTCCAGCGACTGCAGGCCACCCGGGACGAGCGCAGCGATCCGGTTGGGCTGGTCCGCGGCGTCCACCAGCAGGTGCGTCCGTGTGGCCACGCAGGTCAGGAGGTAGACGTTGTTGTCCATGGACGACACGCTGCACGCTCGAACCTCGAGCGTGGGCGACTGCCACACGAGGTCGTCCGACCCGTCCGCCACGTCAGGAGAGTCCATGACCGGAGCCTAGACCGTCAGCGGGGCGGCGGTGGCGCGCACCGGAAAGGGCAGGGTGGAGTGCGAGCCGGTGAGGTAGGCGTCCACCGAGGAGGCGCAGGCCCGGCCCTCGGCGATGGCCCAGACGATGAGCGACTGCCCCCGTCCCGCGTCACCCGCGACGAACAGACCCTCCTGCCCCGGGACGGCATACTCGTCGTCGCGCACGAAAGCGCCGCGTGCCGTGCGGGAGAGCCCGCCGGGGCCCCCAGCGACATCGTCCGGCCCGCTGAAGCCGAGCGCGACCAGGACCAGGTCGGCGGCAATGTGGCGCTCGGTCCCGCTCTCGGCGTCGAAGACCCCGTCCACCCGCTCTCCGTTGACGATCTGCAGATGGGTCACCGACCCGTCGTCGCCGCCTACCGCTTCCACCGTGTTGACCCCGAAGACGCGTTCGCCACCTTCCTCGTGCGAGTCGCCGACCCGGTGCACCAACGGGTACATCGGCCAAGGATGCGCCCCCGGCCGTTCCGACGTGGGCTGCGGCCGGATGTCCAGCTGCGTCACCGAGGCGGCGCCCTGCCGGATGGCGGTGCCGTAGCAGTCAGCGCCGGTGTCGCCCCCGCCGACGATCACCACGTGCTTGCCTTCGGCGGAGATCCCCCGCTCGGCGCCCAGCGCCTCGCGGTTCGCAGGCACCAGGAAGTCCATGGCCGGGTGCACACCATCCAGCTCGGCACCGTCGATCGACAGCGGCCGAGGCACGGTGGTCCCAGTGGCGAGCACGACGGCGTCGAACCGGCTCTGCAGCTCGCTCAGCGAGAAGTCGTCCGGTCCGCCACCCCCGATCGTCACGTTGGTCCGGAACCGGATGCCCTCCCCACGGAGCTGAACCAGGCGCCGGTCGAGCACGGACTTCTCCATCTTGAACTCGGGGATCCCGTAGCGCAGCAGGCCTCCGACGGCGTCGTCCCGCTCGTAGACCAGGACCGTGTGCCCGGCCCGGCTGAGCTGCTGGGCGGCCGCGAGCCCGGCCGGGCCCGAGCCCACGACGGCCACCGTCTTGCCGCTGAGCCACTCCGGCTCGTGCGGGGTCACGAGCCCGTTCTCGAAGGCACGGTCGATGATGGAGACCTCGACCTGCTTGATGGTCACCGCCGGCTGGGTGATGCTCAGCACGCACGCCGTCTCGCACGGAGCCGGACACAACCGGCCGGTGAACTCCGGGAAGTTGTTCGTGGCGTGAAGTCGCTCGATCGCCTCCCGGAAGTTGCCTCGCCGGGCCAGGTCGTTCCACTCCGGGATGAGGTTGCCCAAGGGGCAGCCCTGGTGGCAGAACGGAATGCCGCAGTCCATGCAGCGGCTGGCCTGGCGGCGCAGCGTCGCGTCGTCCTGGGCGGTATGGACCTCCTTCCAGTCCATGATGCGCACCGGCACGGGGCGGGAGGGCTGCGGCTCGCGGTCGCGGTACTTCAGAAAGCCTTTGGGGTCAGCCATGGGACTCCTCCAAGATGAGCTGCCAGGCCTGCGCGCCGTCGGGGTCCTCGCCCGCCGCTTCCGCGTCGGCGCGGATCCGCAGCACGCTGGCGAACTGACGGGGGGTGAGCAGGGTGAACCGGGCCGGCCAGTCGGGGCCCGAGTCGAGGACCTGCGTGGCCACGGTGGAGCCAGTGAGCTCGACGTGCTCAGCCAGCAGGTTCTCGACCCGGTGGGCGTCCTCACTCCCGGGTTCGACCGTGGCCAGGACGAGGTCGCCGCTGTCGCGGACCAGCGGGTTGATCCTGCCCGGGTCCAGGTCGAGGATGTAGGCCGTTCCGCCCGACATGCCGGCGGCGACGTTGCGCCCGGTGCGCCCGAGGATGAGCGCCAGCCCGCCCGTCATGTACTCCAGTGCGTGGTCACCCACACCCTCGACCACTGCGGTGGCCCCCGAGTTGCGCACGCAGAACCGTTCCCCGACGACGCCGCGCAGGTTGATCTGCCCCGAGGTGGCACCGTAGGCGATGACGTTGCCCGCGATGACCTGCTCCTCGGCGGCGAACGGGGCAGCGGGCGGAGGGTGCACGACAACGCGCCCGCCGGACAGCCCCTTGCCGACGTAGTCGTTCGCGTCCCCCACCAGGCGCATCGTGACGCCGCGCGGAAGGAAAGCAGCGAACGACTGCCCGGCCGAGCCGTGCAGGGTGATCTCGACGGTCCCGTCGGGCAGGCCCTCGGGCCCGGCGGCCTTCGTCACCTCGTGGCCGAGCATGGTCCCCACGGTGCGGTTCACGTTGCGGACGTCGAACTCGGCACGCACCGGGCTGCCGTCGACCAGCGCCGGCCGAGCGGCTTCGATGAGCTGGTGGTCCAGCGCCTCGTCCAGGTGGTGGTCCTGCGCCGTGGTGCGGCGCAAGGGCGCGTCGTGGGGAACGTCGGGCCGGTGCAGGATCGGCCCGAGGTCGAGGCCGGAGGCCTTCCAGTGGGCCACCGCATCGGCGGTGTCCAGTAGGTCGACGCGGCCGATGATCTCGTCCAGGCTGCGGTAGCCCAGCCCGGCCATCAGCTCACGCACCTGCTCCGCGACGAACTCGAAGAAGGTGACGACATACTCGGCCTGGCCCTCGTAGCGCTGGCGTAGCTCCGGGTTCTGCGTGGCGACGCCGACGGGGCAGGTGTCCAGGTGACAGACCCGCATCATGACGCATCCGGAGACGACCAGAGGCGCACTCGCGAAGCCGTACTCCTCGGCGCCCAGCAAGGCCGCGATGAGCACGTCCCGCCCGGTCTTGAGCTGGCCGTCCACCTGCACCGTGATCCGGTCGCGCAGGCCGTTGACGAGCAGGGTCTGCTGGGTCTCGGACAAGCCGAGCTCCCACGGGGTACCGGCGTGCTTGAGGGAGGTGAGCGGGCTGGCGCCGGTGCCGCCGTCGTGACCGGAGATGAGCACCACGTCCGCGTGCGCCTTCGAGACGCCCGCGGCCACCGTGCCCACGCCGATCTGGCTGACCAGCTTGACGTGGATACGCGCCTCGGGGTTGGCGTTCTTGAGGTCGTGGATGAGCTGCGCGAGATCCTCGATCGAGTAGATGTCGTGGTGCGGGGGAGGGGAGATCAGCCCGACGCCGGGGGTGGAGTGACGGGTCTGCGCGATCCACGGATACACCTTGTGCGGGGGAAGCTGCCCACCCTCGCCGGGCTTGGCGCCCTGGGCCACCTTGATCTGGATGTCGTCGGCGTTGACCAGGTACGCGCTCGTCACCCCGAACCGGCCGGAGGCCACCTGCTTGATCGCGGAGCGCCGCGTCGGGTCGAGGAGGCGTTCGACGTCCTCGCCTCCCTCCCCGGTGTTCGAGCGGCCGCCGAGCTGGTTCATCGCGATGGCCAGCGTCTCGTGGGCCTCCTGGGAGATCGACCCGTAGCTCATGGCCCCGGTGGAGAACCGTTTCACGATGTCACTGACCGGCTCCACCTCCTCCAGCGGCACCGCTGGGCGGTCCCCGCGCGTCTTGAACAGCCCGCGCAGAGTCATCAGCTGCTCGGCCTGGTCGTCGACCAGCTGGGTGTACTGCCCGAAGATGTCGTAGCGCTTGGCCCGGGTGGCGTGCTGGAGCCGGAACACCGTCTCGGGGTTGAAGAGGTGCGGGGGCCCCTCGCGGCGCCACTGGTACTCCCCGCCCACCTCGAGGTCGCGGTGGTAGGGCGGGATGCCGCTGACCGGGTAGGCCACGTCGTGCCGCGCCTTGACCTCCGCAGCGATGACGTCCAGTCCCACGCCGTCGATCTGGCTGGTGGTGCCGGTGAACCACCGCTGGACCACCTCTCGCGACAGGCCGACCGCCTCGAAGGTCTGCGCTCCGCGGTAGGAGGCCACGGTGGAGATGCCCATCTTGGACATCACCTTCAGCACGCCCTTGCCGAGGGCCTTGATGAGGTTCGCGATCGCCTTCTCGGGGTCCAGACCGTCGAGCTGCTGGCCGGAGCGGCACAGGTCCTCGACCGTCTCCATGGCGAGGTAGGGGTTCACCGCCGCCGCCCCGTAGGCGGTCAGCAGCGCGACGTGGTGCACCTCCCGGACGTCACCGGCCTCGACCACCAGACCCACCCGGGTCCGGGTCCGCTCGCGGACCAGGTGGTGATGGACGGCGCTGGTCAGCAGCAGCGAGGGGATGGGGGCCTTGTCCCGGTCGGCGTGGCGGTCGGAGAGCACGACGAAGAAGGCCCCGCGCTCCACGGCCTCGGAGACCTGGTCGCAGATCTCCTCCAGCCGTTGCTCCAGTGCTCGGGCCCCACCTTCGGCGGGGTACAGGCCGCGCACGACGAACGGCGCGAAGTCGGGATGCAGGCCCTCCAGGTTCATGTGCCGCAGCTGGGCCAGCTGGTCGTTGTCGATCACCGGGAAGTCGAGGACGACCTGGCGGGCGTGCGCAGCCGACTCGTCGAGCATGTTGCGCTGCGGGCCCGTGGAGGTCACCAGGGAGGTCACGATCTCCTCCCGGATCGCGTCCAGGGGCGGGTTGGTGACCTGCGCGAAGGCTCCGGTGAAGTAGTCGAACAGCAGCCGGGGCCGGTCGGACAGGGCGGCGATGGGGGTGTCGGAGCCCATGGCGCCCAGCGGCTCGGTGCCCTGCTGGGCCATGGGCGCGAGGAGCACCCGTAGCTCCTCCTCGGTGTACCCGAAGATCTGCTGGCGCCGGGTCACCGAGGCATGGGTGTGCCGCACGTGAGCGCGGGTGGGCAGGTCCGACATCCGGACCGTCTTCTCGGCCAGCCACTGCTGGTAGGGGGCCGCCTGGGCCAGCTCTGCCTTGAGCGCGGTGTCGTCGACGATCTCGCCGGCCTCGGTGTCGACCAGGAACATCCGGCCCGGCTCCACCCGACCCTTGCGGACCACCTTCTCCTCCGGGATGTCCAGCACCCCGGACTCGCTGGAGAGCACGACCAGACCGTCGTCGCTGACCCAGTACCGGGAGGGACGCAGACCGTTGCGGTCCAGCACACCCCCGACCTGCGTGCCGTCGGTGAACACCAGGTTCATCGGGCCGTCCCACGCCTCCATCAGCATGGAGTGGAACTGGTAGAAGGCCCGGAGGTCGGGCTCCATGTCCTCGTTGTTCTCCCACGGTTCGGGCACCATCATCAGGACCGCGTGCGGCAGGGAGCGACCCCCGAGGTGGACCAGCTCCAACACCTCGTCGAACGTCGCCGAGTCGCTGGCGTCCGGCGTGCAGATCGGCATCGCGTCGGCCAGGTCCCCGGGAAAGGCGTCGCCGGCCAGGATGGACTCCCGGGCGTGCATCCAGTTGCGGTTGCCCCGCACCGTGTTGATCTCCCCGTTGTGCGCGACGAGCCGGTAAGGGTGGGCGAGCGGCCAGGAGGGGAACGTGTTGGTGGAGAAGCGGGAGTGCACGAGCGCCAGGGCGGAGGCGAAGCGCTCGTCGCGCAGGTCCGGGAAGTACTGCGGGAGCTGGTCGGTGGTCAGCATCCCCTTGTAGGTGATGGTCCGTGTCGACAGGGACGCCGGGTAGGTGCCGGTACGGCGCTCGATCACCTTGCGGGCCATCCAGGCACGCCGCTCCAGCGCCAGCCCCTCCTCCGAGGCGTCGGCTCCGGTGACGAACACCTGGCGCATGACGGGGCGCACCGACCGGGCCAGCGAGCCCAGCCCGTCGGCGTGCACCGGGACCTCACGCCAGGCCAGGACGGACAGCCCCTGGGCCCGCAGCAGGTCCTCCACCTCGGCCTGGGCCGCGTCGGGGTCCGGCGAGGGCAGGAACATGATGCCCGCCGCGTAGCGCCCCAGAGGCGGCAGCTCGGTGTCCAGCACGTCGCGGAAGAACGCGTCCGGGAGCTGGGTCAGGATGCCCGCCCCGTCGCCGCTGTCGGGCTCGGCACCGACCGCTCCGCGGTGGTCCAGGTTGTGCAGGGCCGTCAGGGCGTGCTCGACGATGTCGTGACCCGGGGTGCCGCGCAACGTCGCCACGAAGGCCACGCCGCAGGCGTCGTGCTCGTGGGCCCCGTCGTAGAGGCCCTGGGCACGATGGCGCGGCGAGCTCGCCCCGGCAAGTGGGGTGGGTGCAGCGAGGGGTGAGTCGTTCATGGTCACCGTTCGAAGTCGACGGACGAGGGGCGTCAGGACGATCGGGACGGCGCTGACCCGAGACGTGTCGACCCATGATACCGGGCGGGGTTGTCGGAGCGGGCACTTACGATGGAACCGTGCCTGCGACTACTCCGATCGTCCGTTCTCCGCACGACCGGCTCATCGTCCGCGGGGCACGGGAGCACAACCTGCGAGACATCTCCGTCGACATACCCCGGGACGCGCTGGTCGTGTTCACCGGGCTGTCCGGGAGCGGCAAGTCCTCCCTCGCGTTCGACACCATCTTCGCCGAGGGCCAGCGGCGCTACGTCGAGTCCCTGTCGGCCTACGCCCGACAGTTCCTGGGCCAGATGGACAAGCCGGACGTCGACTTCATCGAGGGACTGTCCCCGGCGGTGTCGATCGACCAGAAGTCCACCAACCGCAACCCGCGCTCGACCGTGGGGACCATCACCGAGGTGTACGACTACCTGCGCCTGCTGTTCGCGCGGGTGGGTCATCCACACTGCCCGGTCTGCATGGAGCCGGTGGGACGCCAGACCCCGCAGCAGATCGTCGACCGCCTGCTCGAGCTCCCTTCCGGCACCCGTTTCCAGGTGCTCGCGCCGGTGGTGCGAGCACGCAAGGGTGAGTTCGTCGACCTCTTCGCCGAGCTGCAGTCCAAGGGCTTCGCCCGGGCCCGGGTGGACGGCGAGACAGTGTCGCTGGCCGAGCCTCCGACGCTGGAGAAGCAGCGCAAGCACTCGATCGAGGTGGTGATCGACCGTCTGGTGGCCCGAGGGGGCGACTCCGGCGCCAAGCGCCGGCTCACCGACTCGGTCGAGACGGCGCTCGGGCTGGCCTCGGGCATCGTCGTGGTCGACTTCGTGGACGTCTCCTCCGGCAGCGCGGACGCGGGGCAGGGCCTGCCCGCCGAGCGCCGCTTCTCGGAGAAGATGGCGTGCCCGAACGACCACCCCCTGGCCATCGACGAGGTGGAGCCGCGCTCGTTCTCCTTCAACTCCCCCTTCGGGGCGTGCCCGTCCTGCACCGGGATCGGAGTGGAGCTCGAGGTCGACCCGGACCTGGTGATCCGCGACGAGGACGCCAGCATCCTCGGCGGCGCCATCACGCCCTGGTCTTCGGCCCAGGGGATCAACGACTACTACCTGCGCGTGCTGGGCGGGCTCGGCGAAGACATGAAGTTCTCCCTGGAGGCCCCGTGGCGCTCGCTGCCGGGTCGCGCCCGCGACGCGATCCTCCACGGGTACAAGCACAAGGTCCACGTGCGCTACCGGAACCGGTTCGGCCGGGAGCGGTCCTACTCCACCGGCTTCGAGGGCGTCATTCCCTACATCAAGCGCAAGCACGCCGAGACCGACTCCGACAGCAGCCGTGAGCGCTACGAGGGCTACATGCGCGAGGTGCCGTGCCCGGTCTGCCAGGGGGCTCGGCTCCGCCCCGAGTCGCTGGCCGTGCTGGTCGGGGGTCGCAGCATCGCCCAGGTCTGTCAGCTGCCACTGGATGAGTGCGCGGCTTTCCTGGACGGCGTGGAGTTCACCGATCGCGAGGTGCAGATCGCCGAGCGGGTGATCAAGGAGATCTCCGCGCGCATGGGCTTCCTGCTGGATGTGGGGCTGAACTACCTGTCGCTGGACCGGCCGGCCGGGACACTGTCCGGGGGCGAGGCGCAACGCATCCGGCTGGCCACCCAGATCGGCTCGGGTCTGGTGGGGGTCCTCTACGTGCTCGACGAGCCCTCCATCGGGTTGCACCAGCGCGACAACCACCGACTCATCGAGACCCTGACGCGGCTGCGAGACCTCGGGAACACGTTGATCGTGGTGGAGCACGACGAGGACACCATCGCCGCGGCGGACTGGGTGGTGGACATCGGCCCGGGGGCCGGCGAGCACGGGGGTCAGGTGGTGCACTCCGGCGAGGTGCGCGGGCTGCTGGAGCATCCGACGTCCATCACGGGGGAGTACCTCTCCGGGCGTCGCAGCATCGCCACTCCCACCGAGCGGCGGGCGCAGGACGGGCGCTGCATCAACGTCGTCGGCGCGCGCGAGCACAACCTTCAGGGCGTCACGGTGGGCTTCCCGCTGGGCAACCTCATCGGCATCACCGGCGTCTCCGGGTCCGGCAAGTCGACCCTGGTCAACGAGATCCTCTACAAAGTCCTGGCCAACCACCTCAACGGCGCCCGCCAGGTGCCGGGCCGGCACCGGAGGGTCGAGGGCCTGGAGCAGCTGGACAAGGTGGTCCACGTCGACCAGGGCCCGATCGGGCGCACTCCCCGCAGCAACCCGGCCACCTACACCGGCGTCTTCGACCACGTGCGGCGCCTGTTCGCCGAGACCACCGAAGCCAAGATCCGTGGCTACCTGCCAGGTCGCTTCTCCTTCAACGTCAAGGGGGGCAGATGTGAGGCGTGCAGCGGCGACGGAACCTTGAAGATCGAGATGAACTTCCTTCCCGATGTCTACGTCCCGTGCGAGGTCTGCCACGGCGCTCGGTACAACCGGGAGACCCTGGAGGTGCACTTCAAGGGCCGCACCATCGCGGACGTGCTCGACATGCCGATCGAGGAGGCGGCCGAGTTCTTCGCCGCCGTACCCGCGATCTCGCGGCACCTGAAGACGCTCGTGGACGTGGGGTTGGGCTACGTCCGGCTGGGACAGTCGGCACCTACCCTCTCCGGCGGTGAGGCGCAGCGGGTCAAGCTGGCCTCGGAGCTGCAGAAGCGTTCCACCGGGCGCACGGTGTACGTGCTCGACGAGCCCACCACGGGCCTGCATTTCGAGGACATCCGCAAGCTGCTCGCGGTTCTGCAGGGGCTGGTGGACAAGGGCAATACGGTCATCGTCATCGAGCACAACCTCGACGTGATCAAGTCGGCCGACTGGCTGATCGACATGGGCCCCGGTGGCGGCGTCGGCGGCGGACGGGTGGTGGCCACAGGCACCCCGGAACAGGTTTCTCGCAGCGAGGGGAGCTACACCGGGCAGTTCCTCTCGGCGCTGTTCGGTCGCCAGGAGGTGGCATCCTCCGCCTGATCGGCAACGAAGACCTCCTACCGAAGCGGCCAGCCCGCACTGGCCCACCGCACCGCTCACCCAGGAGACGCGCATGAACACCTCGGCCTCGCACCTGTCCCACCCGCTCGCCCGTCGGGTCGTGCTTCGAGCGGGGTCGCTGGTCTCTCTGGGCGGGGGAGTCGGCGTCCTGGCTGCCTGCGGAAGCGACGACTCCTCCGACAACGCCTCCGAGGAAGGCTCATCGCAGGCACAGGGATCCTCCGGTGAGGATTCGTCGCAAGAGTCGACCCAGGGCTCCGAGTCCCAGCAGGACGACGGGTCGTCGATGAGCACCGACGACGTCCCGGTCGACGGCGTGACGTACGACGAGGCGACCAACACGATCTACAGCCAACCGGGCGAGGGCGAGTTCGTGGCCTTCGACGCGACGTGCCCACACCAGGGATGCTCGGTCTCGGAGTTCGTCGACGGCGAGCTGAAGTGCCCGTGTCACGGCAGCCGGTTCGACCCGGCGACCGGAGAGGTGCTGGGCGGCCCGGCTACCACCGGGCTGCAGACCAAGAGCGTGAGCGTCGAGGGGGATGACCTGGTTGTCGGCTGAGGCCAGGGTGGCCGCCCGTGGCTGACCCGTCGACGTACCGGCCCCGGCCCGGGGAGATCCCCGTGGAGCCAGGGGTCTACCGCTTCCGCGACGTCCACGGCCGGGTGATCTACGTGGGCAAGGCCAAGTCGTTGCGACCGCGGCTGAGCTCCTACTTCCAAGACCCCTCCGCCCTGCACCCCAGGACGCGCTCCATGCTCTCGACGGGAGCGAGCGTGGAGTGGACGGTGGTCCGCAACGAGGTCGAGGCGCTGCAGCTGGAGTACTCCTGGATCAAGGAGTTCGACCCGCGCTTCAACGTCAAGTACCGCGACGACAAGTCCTACCCTTACCTCGCGGTCACCATGGGGGAGGACTACCCGCGCGCCCAGGTGATGCGGGGAAGCAAGCGGGCGGGTACGCGGTACTTCGGGCCGTACACGCACGCCTGGGCCATCCGCGAGACGCTGGACCAGCTGCTCCGCGTGTTTCCGCTGCGCACGTGCAGCAAGGGGGTCTTCGTCCGCGCCGGTCAGGTGGGTCGGCCCTGCCTGCTGGGCTACATCGACAAGTGCTCCGCCCCCTGCGTCGGCAAGGTAGACGACGCCGAACACCGACGGATCGCCGAGGACTTCTGCGACTTCATGGCGGGCAACACGACCCGGTTCGTGAAACGGCTCGAGACCCGCATGCGCGAGGCCAGCGAGGAGCTCGACTTCGAGACCGCGGCTCGCCTGCGCGACGACATCGGGGCCCTGCGGCGCGCCCTGGAGCGCTCAGCGGTCGTGCTGCCCGACGCGACCGACGCTGACGTCTTCGCGCTGGCCGAGGACGAGCTGGAGGTGGCCGTCCAGGTCTTCCACGTGCGCGGCGGCCGGGTCCGCGGACAGCGTGGCTGGGTCAGTGAGAAGGGCGCCGAAGGCTCGGAGGAGATCGTCGAGCACCTGCTGCAGCAGGTGTACGGGTCCGAGGGCGCCGAAGGCGTCCCCCGCGAGGTGCTGGTCCCGTTGCTCCCCAGCGGCGTCGACGACCTCGCGCTGTGGCTCAGCGAGCTACGGGGCTCAGGGGTCCGGGTCCGGGTACCGCAGCGGGGGGACAAGCGCGCCCTGATGGACACGGTGGCGCGGAACGCACAGCAGGCCCTCGCCCGGCACAAGGTGGCCCGTTCGGGGGACCTGACGGTGCGCGGGCAGGCCCTGCAGAGCCTGCAGGAGGAGCTGGAGCTGGAGGACGCGCCGCTGCGCATCGAGTCGTTCGACGTCTCCCACGTCCAGGGCACGAACGTGGTCGGCTCCATGGTCGTCTTCGAGGACGGCCTGGCCCGCAAGTCGGAGTACCGGCGCTTCATCGTGCGCCAGGGGACCTCGGACGACACGGCAGCGATGCACGAGGTGCTCACCCGCCGCTTCCGTCACCTCAGGGCATCCGAGGAACGCAGCGCCGGCCACCCTGACGAGGACGACAAACCGGCGAAGTTCGCCTATCCCCCCAACCTCGTCGTCGTGGACGGCGGCCTGCCGCAGGTCAACGCCGCCCAGTCGGCCCTGCTCGACCTCGGCGTCAGCGACGTGGTCGTGATCGGGCTGGCCAAGCGTCTGGAAGAGGTGTGGGTACCCGGCCAGGAGTTCCCGGTCATCCTCCCGCGCGCCAGCGAAGGCCTGTACCTGCTGCAGCGCGTCCGGGACGAGGCGCACCGCTTCGCCGTAGCCTTCCACCGGCAGCGCCGCTCCAAGGCAATGACCCACAGCGCCCTGGACGACATCGCCGGGCTGGGTCCAGCCCGCCGGCAACAGCTGCTCGCGAGGTTCGGGTCGGTGAAACGGGTCCGAGCCGCTACGGTCGAGGAACTGCAGCAGGTCTCGGGGATCGGACCGGGTCTGGCCCAGACCATCGCGAAGGCGCTGCGCGAGGAGACGCAGCCCCGACCCACGATTAATGTGAGCACCGGAGAAGTCGCGGACTGAAGGGAAGCACATGGTCGTTGACTCACGCGGCGAGCCGGGCAGCCGCGGCGAGGTCATCCTGCTGACCGGAATGAGCGGGGCGGGCCGCACCACCGCAGCCGACGTGCTCGAGGACCGCGGCTGGTATGTCGTCGACAACCTGCCCGCCCGCATGCTGACGTCACTGGTCGACGCCGTCGCCGACGAGGCCCATCCCCGGGTGGCCGCCGTGGTCGACGTCCGCAGCCGGGACTTCATCGCCGACTTCTCCGCCGCCCTGACCGCATTGAGGGAACGGGGCTGGACGCCGGTCATCGTCTTCTTCGACGCGACCGACGAGGTCCTCATCCGCCGTTTCGACGCCGTGCGCAGACCGCACCCCCTGCAGCAGTCGGGGCCGCTGCTCGACGGGATCCGCACCGAGCGACGCATGCTGGACGAGATCCGCACTGCAGCCGAGCTCGTGCTCGACACCACCGGGTACAACGTGCACGAGCTCAGTGCCGCCGTGGACGAGCTGCTCGTCGGCGACGACGACCAGGCGCGGCTGCGCGTCGTGATCATGTCCTTCGGCTTCAAGTACGGCATCCCGCTGGACGCTGACGTCGTGCTCGACATGCGCTTCCTGCCCAACCCGTACTGGGAGCCTGCGCTGCGCGAGTACGACGGGCGCGACGAGCCCGTCCGTGACTTCGTCCTGGCTCAGCCGGGAGCGGATGAGTTTCTGCAGTACGCCGAGTCGATGTTGCGCACGGCGATCCGCGGCTATCTGCGGGAAGGCAGGCGACACGTCACCGTGGCGGTGGGCTGTACCGGAGGCAAACACCGGTCCGTGGCCACCGTGGAGGCCCTGGTCTCCCGGCTGGGCGAGATTGCCGACGTGGCCATCACGGCGGTCCAGCGCGACCTGGGGCGCGAATGACCGGCCCACGCACGGTGGCCCTGGGGGGCGGGCACGGCCTGTCCGCCTCGTTGCGCGCCCTGCGTCACCTCTCCGAGAACATCACGGCCGTGGTGACCGTCGCCGACGACGGGGGTTCGAGCGGCCGGCTGCGCGAGGAGTTCGACATCCTGCCCCCGGGCGACCTGCGCATGGCGCTCGCCTCGCTGTGTGAGGACACCAGCTGGGGCCACCAGTGGGCATCGGTCCTGCAGCACCGGCTCGGCGGGGACGGCGAGCTGTCTGGGCACGCCCTCGGCAACCTGCTGCTGATGAGCCTGTGGGAGCTGAGCGACGACCCGGTACGCGCCCTGGAGATCGCGGGCAGGCTGCTCAACATCCGCGGTCGGGTGCTGCCCATGTCCACGGTGCCACTGGCCATCGAGGCCGTCATCCAAGGCGAGGGACGCGCCGAGCGGGTTCGGGGCCAGTCCGCAGTGGCCTCATCGCGGGGACGGTTGCTGGAGATGACGCTGGCGCCGCCCTCGCCGCCCGCGTGCGCGGAGGCCGTGGAGGCCATCACTCTCGCCGACTGGGTCATCCTCGGGCCCGGCTCCTGGTTCACCTCGGTGATGCCCCACCTGCTCGTCCCCGGTCTGCGCAAGGCCCTGGAACAGACACCGGCCCACCGGATCCTCACTCTCAATGTGGGCACCCACGACACCGAGACACGGAACATGGTCACCACCGAGCACATCGACGTCCTGCGCGCACATGCCCCCGACCTCACGTTCGACTACGTCATTGCCGACCCGACCGTGACGGGGGGCGAAGAAGATGCGCTGCGCGAGACGTGCAGCAGGATGGGCGCCGAGCTCGTGGTCTCCGCGGTGGGCAAGCGGTCGGCGCAGGGCCAGCACGACACGCTCCGCCTGGCCGCGGCCTTCCGGGACGTGATGTCCGTCCCGACCACCCACGCCGGCCCGGTGCCGCCGGCTTTGACCACACGCGATGGGGGACCCTCATGGCCCGGGAGAGGATGAGCGCCATGGCGATGACGGCCAAGGTGAAGGACGAGCTGAGCCGGTTGCCCGTGACCAAGACCTGCTGCCGCAAGTCCGAGGTCGCCACCATGCTGCGGTTCGCCGGCGGCCTGCACATCATCGGTGGGCGGATCGTCATCGAGGCGGAGCTGGACACCACAGCGGCCGCGCGTCGGCTGCGCAGCGCCATCCACGAGCTCTACGGCGTCCGCAGCGAGATCGTGGTGATGAGCGCCGGCGGTCTGCGCAAGACCACCCGCTACGTGCTCCGGGTCGCCGCCGACGGTGAGGCGCTGGCCCGTCAGACCGGGCTGATCGACCACCGCGGACGCCCGGTGCGCGGGCTGCCGCCACGGGTGGTGGGGGCCTCAATCTGTGACGCGGAGGCAGCCTGGCGTGGTGCGTTCCTGGCGCACGGCTCCATCACCGAACCCGGTCGCTCCTCGGCCCTGGAGGTCACCTGTCCCGGCCCGGAGGCCGCGCTCGCCTTGGTGGGGGCCGCCCGGCGCCTGGGCATCGCCTCCAAGGCTCGCGAGGTCAGGGGGGTGGACCGGGTCGTGCTGCGCGACGGTGACGCCATCGGCGCCATGCTGACGCGGCTGGGTGCCCACGAGGCCGTGCTCACCTGGGAGGAGCGGCGAATGCGCCGCGAGGTCAGGGCCACCGCGAACCGGTTGGCCAACTTCGACGACGCCAACCTGCGTCGCTCCGCCCGCGCCGCCGTGGCGGCGGGCGCCCGCGTGCAGCGAGCGCTGGACATCCTCGGCGACGACGTCCCCGAGCATCTCGCGGTCGCGGGTCGACTCCGGTTGGTGCATAAGCAGGCCAGTCTGGAAGAGTTGGGTGCGCTGGCCGACCCGCCGATGACCAAGGACGCAGTCGCCGGGCGGATCAGGCGCTTGTTGGCGATGGCCGACAAGCGGGCCGAGGAAGAGGGCATCGACGGGACCGACGCGCATGTCAGCGCGGACATGTACGAGGACTAACGGCACCAGCGCCGTCGCCCTGGATCCCCTAGGTTGACAGGCACAGCGCCAGTGACCACGTGGACCCTCCACGGACCAGCGCGCAGACAGACCACAAACGAAAGGTGAACGCGATGACCGTACGCGTAGGCATCAACGGATTCGGCCGTATCGGCCGCAACTTCTTCCGAGCCGTGCATGCGAGCGGGGCGGACGTCGAGATCGTCGGCGTCAACGACTTGACCGACAACGCGTCGCTGGCGCACCTGCTCCGCTTCGACTCGATCCTGGGTCGTCTCGACGGTGACGTCACCTCCACCGACACCGACATCAGCGTGGACGGACACTCCTTCAGCGCCTTCGCGGAGAAGGACCCGACCGCCCTGCCCTGGGGCGACCTCGGCGCCGACGTGGTGCTGGAGTCCACGGGCATCTTCACCGACGCCACTCGGGCTCAGGCCCACATCGACGCCGGCGCCAAGAAGGTCATCATCTCCGCCCCGGCCAAGAACGAGGACATCACCGTGGTGATGGGGGTGAACGACGAGCAGTACGACCCCGAGCAGCACCACATCATCTCCAACGCCTCGTGCACGACGAACTGCCTGGCCCCCATGGCCAAGGCACTGCACGACGAGCTCGGCATCGTCCGGGGACTGATGACCACCATCCACGCGTACACGGCCGACCAGAACCTGCAGGACGGCCCGCACAAGGACCTGCGACGGGCCCGGGCGGCGGCGCTGAACATCGTGCCCACGACCACCGGAGCCGCCAAGGCGGTGGCCCTGGTGCTCCCCGAGCTCAAGGGCAAGCTCGACGGCTACGCTCTTCGCGTGCCGACGCCGACCGGTTCGGCCACGGACCTCACGTTCGAGGCGACCCGCGAGACGACGGTCGAGGAGGTCAACGGGATCGTGAAGGCGGCGGCCGAAGGAAGCCTGCGGGGGATTCTCAAGTACTCCCAGGACCCTCTGGTCTCCAAGGACATCGAGACCGACCCGGCGTCCTGCATCTTCGACTCCGGCCTGACCAAGGTCATCGGCAACCAGGTGAAGGTCGTCGGCTGGTACGACAACGAGTGGGGCTACTCCTCTCGCCTGGTCGACCTGTCCACGCTCGTCGGCAAGAGTCTCTGAGCCGATGCGCACCCTGGACTCCCTGCCCGATCTGCGGGGCCAGCGGGTGCTGGTGCGCAGCGACCTCAACGTCCCTCTCGACGGTGAGCGCATCACCGACGACGGCCGGGTACGCGCCTCAGTGCCCACCATCGAGCGGCTGCTGGGGGCCGGGGCAAGGGTCGTCGTGTGTGCCCACCTGGGACGGCCCCAGGGTGCGCCGGACGCGAGGTACTCCCTGCGTCCGGTGGCCCATCGGCTGGGCGAGCTGCTGGAACGGCCGGTCGGCTTCTGCCCGGAGACGGTAGGACCGCAGGCGGCGCAGGCGGTGGATGCGCTCGGCGACGGCGAGGTGCTGGTGCTGGAGAACCTGCGCTTCAATGCCGGTGAGACGGCCAAGGACGAGCAGCAGCGAGCCGACTTCGCCCAGCACCTCGCGAGCCTGGCCGATGCGTTCGTCAGTGACGGGTTCGGGGTGGTGCACCGCAAGCAGGCCAGTGTGTACGACGTCGCGGCGCTGCTGCCGCACGCGGCCGGCGGACTGGTCGCGGCCGAGGTCGCCGTGATGCGTCAGCTCACGGAAGACCCGGCCCGGCCCTACGCCGTGGTCCTCGGTGGCGCCAAGGTGAGTGACAAGCTCGGCGTGATCGACAACCTCATCGCCCTCGCGGACCGGCTGCTGATCGGCGGCGGGATGGTCTTCACGTTCCTCAAGGCCCAGGGCTACGAGGTGGGCCGGAGCCTGCTCGAGCAGGACCAGGTGGAGACGGTGCGCGGCTACCTGGAGAAGGCCCAGCGGTCCGGCGTCGAGATCATCCTGCCCACCGACATCGTCGCCGCGACGCGGTTCGCCGCCGACGCCGACCACGACGTGGTCTCAGCCCAGGACATCCCCAGCGACCGTATCGGGGTGGACATCGGCCCCGAGTCCAGCCACGCCTTCGCCGCGTCGCTCGGCGACGCGCAGACCGTCTTCTGGAACGGACCGATGGGCGCCTTCGAGATGGCGCCCTTCGCCCACGGCACCGACGTCATCGCCCGAGTGCTGCGCGAGCGGACGGCCGAGGGGGCGCTCACGGTCGTCGGTGGAGGCGACAGCGCCGCGGCGGTCCGACAGCTCGGCTACGCCGACACCGACTTTGCCCACATCTCCACCGGCGGGGGAGCCAGCCTGGAGTTCTTGGAAGGCAAGACCCTGCCCGGACTCGACGTACTGGAGGACTGATGACCACCCGAACCCCGCTGATGGCCGGCAACTGGAAGCTCAACCTCGACCACCTGCAAGCCACGCACCACGTACAGAAGCTCGACTGGAGCCTGAGCGACGGGCGCCACGACTACGGCGCGGTCGAGGTCGCGGTGCTGCCGCCCTTCACCGACCTGCGTTCGGTGCAGACCCTGGTGCAGGGTGACCAGCTGAAGCTCAAGTACGGCGCCCAGGACCTGTCTGCTCACGACGAGGGTGCGTACACCGGCGAGGTCTCCGGCGCGTTCTTGGCCAAGCTCGGATGCACCTACGTCGTCGTCGGGCACAGTGAGCGCCGCGAGTACCACCGTGAGGACGACGCGCTGGTAGCGCAGAAGGTGGCCGCGGCGCTGCGTCACGGCCTGTGCCCGATCGTCTGCGTCGGTGAGGGCCTGGAGGTGCGCGAGGCCGGCTCTGCGGTGAAGTTCGTGGTGGAGCAGGTCCGCGCCGCGCTGGACGGGGTCGGTGACGAGCAGGTCAACGACATCGTGGTCGCCTACGAGCCGGTATGGGCTATCGGTACCGGTGAGGTGGCCACGCCGGAGGACGCCCAGGAGGTCTGCGCGGCCATCCGTCTGGAGATCGCCGAGATGGTCGGGGAGCACGCCGCCGACGGCGTCCGGGTGCTGTACGGCGGGTCGGTCAAGCCGAACAACGTCGGTGCCATCATGGCCCAGGAGGACATCGACGGCGCCCTGGTCGGGGGGGCCTCCACCAGCGTGGACGACTTCGCCTCCATCTGCCGCTACCAGCAGCATCACGCCGCCGGCTGACGACCGATCTCGTCGCTGGCTGCGTTAGGCTGTGCTGCGGCCTGGCCGTGGGCGGGCCGGCGAGGTGATGTTTCGGAAGAGAGGTGGCAGGGAGCGTGGAGTGGGCGCGGATCTTTCTGGATGTCCTGCTGGTGCTCAGTGGGCTGGTCCTGATGCTCCTCATCCTCATGCACAAGGGTCGCGGTGGCGGCCTGTCCGACATGTTCGGTGGCGGGATGTCGAGCAGCCTGGGCGGCTCGTCTGTGGCCGAGCGCAACCTGAACCGCATCACCGTGGCCACGGCCGTCGTCTGGATCACCTCGGTCGTCGGCATCGGCATCTTGGTCTGACCCCTTCACCCTGAGCAGGAGTATCCCGTGGTAGGAACACACGCCATCAGAGGCAGTCGAGTCGGCAGTGGGCCGATGGGGGAGGCCGAGCGAGGCCAGCGAGCCCCGTCGGTCACGGTGTCCTACTGGTGTGCCCACGGCCACGAGTCGACGCCGACCTTCATGGCCGACGGCGACATCGAGCTGCCCGAGATGTGGCAGTGCCCCCGCTGTGGGATGCCCGCGGGCAGGGACCGGGAGAACCCGCCGGAGGCCGTGCGGGTCGAGCCGTTCAAGACCCATCTCGCCTACGTCAAGGAACGTCGCTCCGACGCCGACGGTGCCCAGCTCCTCGACGAGGCGCTTTCGGCGATGCGTGCGCGCGGAGTGGGCTCGGGCTCGTCCTGAGGCGGCGCCCGCCGTGAGCGTGCCCGGGCCCGGGGCCGCTCAGCCTTCCTCGCCGGCCGCCTCTCGGTCCATCCACCACACCGTGTCGAGCTGACCGCGTACGAACGACGCGGGGACGTCGGGATCGTTGGCTTCGGCCCCCTGGGCCCGGCGTACCGCGTCCGCCTTGTCCGCACCCGCGACCACGAAGTGGACGGTGCGGGAGCGGCGCAACACGGGCACCGTCAGCGACACCCGCAGCGGTGGTGGCTTGGGCGACTGCGTGACGGCGACGGTGGGGACGGCCGGGTCGTCGATCAGAACCTCGTCGCGACCAGGGAACAACGAGGCCACGTGCGTGTCGGGCCCCAGGCCGAGCAGCATCACGTCGAAGACCGGTGAGGCGACGTCTGTCGCCTCGGTCGTGGCCGGGGCCAGTGCGGCCAGCTGGGCCGCGTAGTCCAGGGTCGCCTGCGCCAGACCGGCGAGGTCCGGGTCCTCCTCGCCCTCTCGGGCGCCGAGCAACCGGTGCACCGACGCCTCGGGAACGGGCAGCGTGCGCAGCCCCACCGCGTCAGCCTGCTCGTCGTTGCGGTCGGGGTGCCCACGGGGGACGTACCGCTCGTCGCCCCACCACACATGGACCGACGGCCACCAGGAAGCATCGCCGTGGTCACGCGCGAGAGCCTCCACGACCGCGACTCCGCTGGACCCGCCGGTCAGGCTGAGGTGCGCGACACCACGTTGGCTGACTGCCGCCTCCATCTGCTCGGCCACCGCGGCCGCGGCGGCGGCGGCTAGGGCGCTCTTGTCGGAGTAGACCTCCATGCGACTCACCTCTGCGGATCTCAGTGCTGTGTTGACCGACTCCTGAAGGCGCTGCGGGTCCGGCGAGCCCATCTCGGGGCGACGGCGGCGTAACGCAGCGCTGGTGACCGAGGGGTTGCCCTCGGACACCGAGGTCGGTGGTGGCGGGGCATGACCGCCTCGGATGGCCTCGGTCTGCGTCAAAGAGCGCTTGCTGAGCCGAGACATTCCCCGGCACAGCGCCGAGGCGTAGATCTCGTCGGCATCGAGGCGACGCAGCTCTGCGGCGAGGGACTCGGCCAGGCCCGGCTCCAGCAGGGCCACCTCTCGAGTGGGTTGCCCGGCCTGGTCCAGCACCGCGACCTGGCCCTCCATTCGTGTCAGGTCGATGGGCCCGCTCGGCCGGTTCAGGCGCACACTCACCACTCCCGTGCCCGTCTGGCTCCGCGTGCGGAGCACCGGCACGTCCAACGCGTCGGCCAGCCATCCGGCCAACAGGTCGGCGCTGGCGCTCTCGGCCTCCCCAGTGACCGTGGCGCCGGTGACCTCTTCGTAGGGCGGGTAGTCCAGGGTGGCCGCCAGCAGGGCGCGCCAGCGGGTGACGCGGGTCCAGCTGAGGTCCGTGTCGCCACTGACGTAGTGACGACCACGTCGCTTGAGCTGTCTGGAGGGCTTGGTGCCCCACGCAGCGTCGGTGATGCGTCGGTGGGCGAGGCGCCCCAGTGGCGAGCCGGCGACATCGGCGGGCGGGTCGCAGGGCCACCAGGCGACGATGGGGGAGTCAGGCAGCAGCAACGGGGTGACCACGGCGTCACCGTGGTCGGCCAGGGGGCCGTAGAGGCGCAGCACGACGATCTCACTGGCGCCGGCGTCGCCCCCGACGCGGATCTGCGCATCCAAGCGTTGCCGGCCCCGCCCGTTGCCGCGCACTACCACCACGATCCGCGCCGGGTGCTGCCGTGTGGCCTGGTTCGCCGTGGAGATGGCTTCGTCCGCGCCGGTCTCGTCGGCCACCACCAGCAGGGTCAGCACCCGGCCCATGGCCATGGCGCCGACCTCGTTGCGCAGCTCGATCAGCCGCTTGCCGATCGCAGACGTGGTGGTGCTGGGCAGGTCGACGATCACGGCAGCCTCCACTCACGACCATCGGCGCGCATCATCTCGTCCGCCTCGGCCGGCCCCCAGGACCCTGCCGGGTAGGGGCTGGGCGGCACGCTACTGCGCCGCCAGTGCTCCACGATCGGGTCCAGGATCCGCCAGGACAGGTCCACCTCCTCGTGACGAGGAAAGAGAGGTGGGTCCCCGAGCAGCACGTCCAGGATGAGGCGCTCGTAGGCCTCCGGACTCGACTCGGTGAACGAGGCACCGTAGCCGAAGTCCATCGTCACGTCGCGCACCTCCATCTGCGAACCCGGTACCTTCGACCCGAACCGCACGGTGACCCCCTCGTCGGGCTGCACGCGGATGACCACGGCGTTGCGCCCGAGGTCTTCGGTGGCGGTGCTGGCGAACGGCAGATGGGGCGCCTGCTTGAACACGACGGCGATCTCGGTCACCCGCTTGCCGAGGCGCTTGCCCGTGCGCAGGTAGAACGGAACGCCGGCCCACCGTCGCGTGTGGACACCCAGCTGTACCGCCGCATAGGTCTCGGTGCTGGAGTCGGCTCCGATGCCGTCCTCCTCCAGGTAGCCACGGACCTGCTCACTGCCCTGCCAGCCCGACGTGTAGCGGCCCCGGCAGGTCCCTGCGGACAGGTCCTGCGGCAGCTGCACCGAGGTGAGCACCTTCTCCTTCTCGGCGCGCACGGCGTCGGCGGTGAACCCGACCGGCTCCTCCATCGCCGTCAGCGCCAGGAGCTGCAGCAGGTGGTTCTGGATGACGTCCTTGGCCGCCCCGACGTCGTCGTAGTATCCGGCACGACCCCCGATGCCGATGTCCTCCGCCATGGTGATCTGCACGTGGTCGACGTAGTTGCTGTTCCAGACCGGCTCGAACATCTGGTTCGCAAAGCGCAGAGCCAACAGGTTCTGCACCGTCTCCTTGCCGAGGTAGTGGTCGATCCGGAAGACCGAGTCCGGCGGGAAGACCGACTCCACGATGTCGTTCAGCTCCTGGGCGCTGGCCAGGTCGTGACCGAAGGGCTTCTCGATCACCACGCGCCGCCAGGTCTGGGGCCGGGGGCTGCTCAGCCCGGACTCACGCAGCTGCTGGCAGACCGGGGCGAACCAGGTCGGGGGGATCGACAGGTAGAAGGCGTGGTTGCCGCCCGTACCTCTCTGGTCGTCCAGCGCCCGGACGGTCTGCGCCAACAACCGGAAGGCGTCGGGATCGTCGAAGGCTCCCGGGACGAACCTGAAACCTTGAGCCAGCCCGCGCCAGACCTCCTCACGGAAGGGCGTGCGTGCGTGCGTCTTCACGGAGTCGTGGACCACCGCGGCGAAGTCCTCGTCCTCCCAGTCGCGCCGGGCGAACCCCACCAGGGAGAACCCCGGCGGCAACAGCCCGCGGTTGGCCAGGTCGTAGATGGCCGGCATGAGCTTCTTGCGCGCCAGGTCGCCGGTCACTCCGAACATGACCATGCTGCACGGCCCGGCGATCCGGGGGAGCCGTTTGTCCTGCGGATCGCGGAGCGGGTTGGGCCGCGGTTGCACGGCGGCCGGGCTCATACGGGCCCGGCCGCCGGCGCTACCGTGATGGCGGCCGCTTCGAGCACCTCGAGGGCCGCACTGCTCATCCCTTGTCGCTGCTGTGCTTGTCGAGCTGCCCCTGCACCGTCTCCAGAAGCTCGTTCCAGGACTTCTCGAACTTCTCGACGCCTTCGTCCTCGAGCACCTGGACCACGTCCGCGTAGGAGACGCCCACCCGCTCGAGCGAGTCCAGCACCTGCTGCGCATCGTCGTAGTTGCTGGTCACCGTGTCGCCGCGCACCTCGGCGTGGTCCTCAACCGCATCCAGGGTGCCCCCGGGCATGGTGTTGACGGTCTGCGGGGCCACGAGGTCCACGACGTACATGGTGTCCTTGTAGTCCTCGTTCTTGACGCCGGTGGAGGCCCACAGTGGCCGCTGGACACTGGCGCCGTCATCGGCCAGGTTCTGCCAGCGCGGCGTGGAGAAGACCTCCTCGAAGGCCTGGTAGG